>JAKAGC010000117.1 GCA_021817755.1 Acidobacteriota bacterium
GTCGAAGTAATCGATATAAACGACTCTAAAATAATTAGCGGGAATTCCGGGAATCTTCCCCATACCCCTTCCGGTTCCGAATCGAATCTTGTGTATGTGCTTTATACTTCAGGTTCTACCGGGAGGCCAAAAGGTGTGATGCTTGAGCATCGCAATGTTGTCAATTTAATTTATTTCGGAATACATCATACCAATATCGATTTTAGTAAGATATTGTTTTTTCATTCAATCGGGTTTGACGTTTCGTTCCAGGAAATATTTTATCCGTTGATTTCCGGTGGGCAGTCCATTTTAATCCCTGAGGAGATACGGATGGACCTACCTGCATTGTTTAGAATTGTGGAAATGCATCAAATTTGTACGTTATTTTTACCTATGTCGTTTTTGAAAATAATATTCGGCGATGCCCATTATCCGGCGTTATTTCCCCGGTGTGTCAAGCATATCCAGGTAGCTGGAGAACAGGTGGTTATAGATAATACGTTGCGGCGTTTTTTGAAGGAGAATCGTGTTTATTTGCATAATCATTATGGGCCTTCCGAGACTCACGTTGTTACGGCTTTAACCCTTGATTCAGCCGAAGATATCCCCCAGTTCCCGACTATTGGGAAGCCCATATCCAATACCTGTATTTATATTTTGAATAAGTATGAGAAGTTGCGGCCCCTGGGAATTTCAGGAGAAGCATATTTCGGAGGGATGCAGGTAGGTAGGGGATACATGAACCGCCCCGAATTAACATCCGAGAAATTTATTTTTCACCATAAAGGGCTCAATAGTGGACTTTTTCCATTATTTGATGAAATCGAATCAACATATCTCTTAATGGGGAGGGGCAGCAAGCCCCCTAACACTAGCACTAACACCAACACTTATTTATACAAAACCGGTGATCTTGTTCGCTGGATCCCGGACCCTGCAGAACAAGGGGCCTATGTAATCGAATTCCTGGGTCGTATCGATAACCAGGTGAAAATCAGGGGCTTCCGGATCGAACTGGGAGAAATCGAAGCCCGTCTCCTGGAAAATATCGATATAAAAGATACTGTTGTTGTTAGTGGGGAGAAAAAATCAGGAGAAAAATACCTGTGCGCTTATTTTACCAGCGATAAAAAGATAGAAATATCCAATTTAAAGAGGTTTCTTGCAGAAAAATTACCCGACTATATGATTCCCTCCTATTTTAGCCAATTGGAAAAAATGCCGTTAAATCCCAATGGAAAAATAGACAGGAAACGTCTTCCGGTACCTGAGTTAAAATCCGGCAAGCAGCCAGTGGCACCGAATAGCAATCAAGAAAAGATAATCGCAGAAATCTGGATGGAAGTTCTCGAACTGGACCAGGTCGGAATCGATGATAATTTCTTCGAAATTGGCGGTAATTCATTGGATACGGTAAAATTAAGTCGTTTGTTAAAAGAAAGATTTAAAAAAGATATCCCTGTTGTTATTGTGTTCAGATATCCAACCATCAGAACTCTTGCCGCTTACATCGAACAAGAAGATTCAAATTTTTCCGAAAGTAAAAAAGACATGTTTGAAGCGATTGATAAGGGCAAAGATAAATTGAAAAAACGAATGGAAAAAAGAAGAAGAGAATGAAAAATGGCAGAAAAAAATATCGAAAATGAAATATACGGAAATGTCATAGAAATTGCCATTATCGGTATGTTTAGAGATTCGCTCTTTATGCGGAATTCGATTTCTAAGGAGAATACGCTGTGATAATACTAATCCTGGTAAACTTTATTATTGTGTTCTTTTTTAAGAATATGATTATTACAACTTTTTGAGGTAATATATGATAGGTAAAAACGATCAAAATATGCTTCTTCTCAGCTCCCATTTTGTTCAACAACGGGAATATTGGAAAGAAAAATTATCCGGAGATATCACCGTAACATCCATCGCACCAGACCTGCCTTCATCGGGATATGGAAAAAGAAAAGAACAAGTCGAAATTCCTTTTTCTGATGATTTAACTCAACGTTTATTAAAATTGAGTAAGGGTTCAGATCTTTCTATATATATTTGTATTGTAGCAGTGTTAAAAATAATTCTTCAACGTTACACATCGAATTCAGAATCGATTATCCTATCTCCCATTAATATGTTGAAAGTTTCCAGGGAGACTATGAATCACATTTTATTTTTAAGAGGGGCTCTTCATGAGGGAAGCACGTTTAGGGATTTATTACTGGAAACCAGGGCAACGATTTTAGAAGCTTACGAAAACCAGGATTATCCTTATGAAAAATTGGTAGAGTATTTACCGGAGATTTTGAGTGAAAATTTTTATCATATTTCTACTGTCTCATGTGCCCTGCTGAACATTCATGATAAAGAAAACACCGGCCAGATAGGGGGTGATCTTTCATTCCAGTTTGAGAGAACAGGTGAACAAATTGTAGGGAAACTCGTTTATAATGCCGATAGTTATTCTCCTAAATTTGTTGATGGCATTTCACATCATTTTGTTACAGTTTTGAATAAGGCAATATCGGATGTAAATGTAAAAATTCTCAATATTGAAATGTTATCACGGGATGAAATAGAACAGTTAATTTACGGATTCAATAATAATACTGAAAATTATCCCAAATGGAAAACATTACATGGACTTTTTGATGAACAGGTTAAAAAAACTCCCGAAAACACTGTATTGTTCCGGTCATCTTCTGAAACCAATCAACCCCAATCTATTACATACAAGAAATTAAATGAAACATCCAATATGATGGCGTCTTTTTTGAAAGAAAAAGGAGTTGAATTCGGAACAATTGTTGCAATAAAATTGGAAAAATCCATAGAGATGATTGTTGGAATATTGGCAATACTAAAAGCTGGGGCGGCTTATTTACCCATCAACCCAAAACAACCCGAAGATCGCACACAATATATGTTGAATGACAGCTCTGCAAAATTCCTAATCGATGAAACGTTTTTTGAAGAAATGAATATTCTCATGGAAGATAGAACGTCTTCTTCCTTAAATGCAAAAGTGGACCGCAGTTCTCCCCTGGAATCAAATACGATTGCCTATGTCATATATACTTCCGGCTCGACAGGGAAACCTAAAGGTGTAGCCATTACTCATTCCAATATCTCTCCGTTATTACATTGGGGTTATCGGTGTTTGGGGCTGGGTAATAATGATCGGACGCTGCAAAATTTATCATACTACTTCGATTGGTCTGTTTGGGAAATTTTTATAACATTAACATCCGGGAGTGCATTGTACCAAATACCAGAAGAATGGTTGATAAATCCAGGGATGTGTATACCTTTTATGGATCAACATAATATAACCGTCTTCCATGCTACGCCCAGTCAATATCAGTATTTAATCGGAAGTGGACGGAAAATTGAAACCCTCAATTATCTGTTCCTGGGTGCTGAAAAATTAACCATAGATATGGCCAAACGCAGCCTTGAATCCGTTAACGATAAATGTCGAATTTTTAATATGTATGGTCCTACAGAAGCCACAATTATATCCGCTGTCCTCGAATTGACACGACCTCTTAATCCACAGTTTGATAATCTTTCCGGAATACCCATCGGAAATGGAGTAGGGAATACCCATTTATTTGTTCTGGATAATTATCATATTTTATGCCCGGTAAAAGTTGCCGGAGAATTATATATCAGCGGCGATGGTATATCCAATGGATATCTCAACAACTCCCAATTAACCGCAGAAAAATTTATAGCTTTCGGTGATCAGGAACCTTTTTATAAAATGTTCTTGAACCTCCCAAAATTTTTGATAATGAAAATTTATTAAAAAGTTTCAATGGGGTCGAGGGGAGCATTTTACAAAAATTCCCATTCGCTGCCGGAAGCACTATATACAAAACCGGTGATCGCGTACGGTGGCTGGAAGACGGTAATATCGAATTCCTGGAAAGAATCGATTTCCAGGTTAAGATACGCGGTTTCCGTATCGAATTGGGAGAAATAGAAACAGCAATTTCCACTAATCCATTGGTTAAAGAAGCTGTTGTTATTGCACGTTCCAAAGGTGAAGGCGAAAATGTGTTATATGCCTATTTTGTGTCGGATGAGGATATCCCTGTTACCAGTATGCAAACCTTTTTGAAAAACCGGTTACCCGATTACATGGTGCCTTCTTTTTTTACCCGACTTGAAAAAATGCCTTTATCTCCGACCGGAAAAATAGACCGGAATGCTTTACCTGAACCCCGCTTTAGTACAGCCCGTACTTATACTCCTCCCAGGAACATGTTGGAAACCAGATTATCCCGGATCTGGTCCGAAGTTTTGGGTCTCCAACAAAAAGAAGAGACAGAGTCGGAAGCACTCATCGATATCAATGAGAATTTCTTTAATCTCGGAGGCCATTCTCTGAAAGCCACATTGCTCTCCTCTCGATTACATAAAGATTTCGGTGTACCTGTACCATTAGCTGAAATATTCAAAACTCCTACTATAAGAGAACTTGCGAAATATATTCTCTCAAAAGAAAAGGAAACTTATTCTGCCATTCCTTTAGCTGAGAAGAAAAGTGTATATCCTCTTTCACCTGCGCAGAAGAGATTGTTCTTTCTGCATCGGATGGATGAACGAGGAACCAATTATAATATGCCGCAAAAGATTCTCTTTCCCGGTTCCATCGATAGGGAACAATTGGAATTTGTATTCAAACAATTGATCCAACGTCACGAGAGTTTACGAACCTCTTTTGAGATTATGGAAAATGAACCAGTTCAACGTATTCATGAATTTGTTGATTTTGAGATTCGATATTATGAGGAATCATTCGATATAAAAACCTTTGTTCGCTATTTTGATTTATCAAGAGCTCCTCTTTTGAGAGTCGCAGTCGTCCATAGGAAAGATAAGGAAAATATTCTCCTTATCGATATGCATCACATTATTACAGACGGTATATCGCAAGATATATTGAAAGATGAATTCCAAAAACTATATGAAGGCAAAGGAGAAGAGTTACCACCCCTTAAGCTTCAGTATAAAGATTATGCTCAGTGGCAGAACAGTGAAATCAGGCAGGCTGCTATTAAAGAACAAGAAATGTACTGGCTTTCCATTTATGCCGATGAAGTACCAGTAATCAATCTGCCTACAGATTTTCCGAGACCCTTTGTGCAGAGTTTCGACGGATTCTCCATCAGATTTTCTCTTTCACCGCAGGAGAATGATGTATTACGGAACCTAGCTAAGGTAAATGATGCCACTCAATATATGTCGATTTTATCAATATTTACCATCCTCTTATCGAGGTTAAGCGGTCAGGAGGATATCGTAATTGGAACTCCGGTTGCCGCAAGGAGACATACGGATCTTGAGAAAATAATCGGAATGTTTGTCAATACTCTTGCACTCCGTAATAAACCCTTTGGGTATAAAACATTAAATGAATTTATTATGGAGCTAAAAGAGCGGACTCTCGATGCTTTCGAAAATCAGGAATACCCCTTCGAAGAGCTTGTCGATAAACTAGTGATTGGTCGAGATATGGGGCGTAATCCTTTATTTGATGTCATGTTCAATCAGCTTAATTCTGAAGTTAATCCGGATGAATTAAAAAATAAACCCGAATACAGGGAAATGGAGCATTCTACTGCTACATCCAAATTTGACCTCACCTTAACCGCATTGGACTTCGGAACTCAAACCCTTTTCTCAATAGAGTATTGCTCCCGGTTATTCAGACCTCAAACCATCGAAAGATTTATTTCCTATTTTAAACAGATATTATATACATTATCAACCAATTCCAATCCCTTACTTTCTGAAATCGGGATCATTACTCAATCTGAAAAAGAGAGGATATTATTTGAATTTAATAATTTCCAATCCCAATATCCAAATGATAGGACTATTCACTGGCTATTCGACCGACAAGTTCAAAAAACTCCCGACTCACTGGCGTTGATAGGGGAGAGGATTGTAAATCGCATCACCCACAACGAGTTTGACCAAGTGATTCATTTAACCTATGAGCAGTTGAATAGGGAATCCGACCAAGTCGCTTCTGTACTAATCGAAAAAGGTATTACTCCATGTGATATAGTTGCAATTAAAATCGAACGTTCTATTGAGATGATAACCGGTATACTCGGTATATTAAAAACAGGTGCAGGATATTTACCTCTTAATACAAAGAACCCTGAAGGCCGTACCCAATTCATGCTCGAAGATTGTGGTGCCCGGATTCTTATCGATGCCTCATTTTTCGAGGAAATCAATCACAAATCTTCCGATCCATCCTCTATTAAACCCGTTTCCCAATTACATCAGGCATCCTGTACCGCATATATTATTTATACCTCCGGTTCTACCGGTAATCCCAAAGGTGTACCCATATCTCATTCCAATTTATCTCCTCTGTTGCATTGGGGACATGAAACTCTCAACCTCGGGACCAAAGACCGGTTTTTACAAAATCCATCCTATTATTTCGATTTTTCTGTATGGGAAACCTTTTTGGCTCTTACTTCCGGTTGTTCTTTGTATCAGTTACCCGATGAATGGTTAATAGATCCTGAAAAATGTATTCCTTTTATGGTTAAAAACAATATTACCGTTTTCAATGCGACTCCCAGTCAATTCAAATATTTAATCGGAAGTGGAAGAAAACTGGAAACCCTTAATTACTTGTTCCTGGGTGCCGAGAAATTAACTATCGATATGGCCCAACGCTGTATAGAGTCGGTAAGTAATGCTTGCCGTATTTTTAATATGTACGGTCCCACAGAAGCTGCAATAATTTCTACCATTCTCGAGTTACCCAAACCTTTAGACCCGAAGTTCGGTAATCTTTCAGGAATTCCTATCGGTAAACCCGTCGGTAATATCCAATTGTTTATCCTTAATGATTATCATAGGCTCTGTCCCGTTAATATAGCAGGTGAATTATACATCAACGGTGACTGTGTATCGAAGGGATATCTCAATAACCCCGAGTTAACAGCAGAAAAATTTATCAATATAGATTTTTTCAGGGGTCCAGTGGGTGGTTTTTATAAAAAGAGCCCCACGGTATACAAAACCGGCGATCGCGTCCGTTGGTTGGAGGACGGCACCATTGAATTTCTTGAGAGAATCGATTTCCAGGTTAAGATACGTGGTTTCCGTATCGAATTGGGAGAGATCGAAAATGCATTATTGGAGAATCCCTCTATAAAGGAAGCTGTTGTCATTGCACGTCAGATGGAAGGCGGCGAAAATGTATTATTGGCTTATATCATTTCTCTTGAAGATATTCCTGTAATCGAATTGCAGGCATTTTTAAGAAAACGCTTGCCCGATTATATGATTCCTTCGTATTTTACCCGATTGGAACGAATGCCTTTATCACCGACGGGTAAGATCGATCGAAAAGCATTACCCGAACCCGATTACAGGGAAACTGCCACATATACTCCGCCACGAAACGACATTGAAGTGAAACTCGTTGAAATCTGGTCCGATATATTGAATATCGATAAAAATGATGAGAACTCCGATAAGCCCCCTATCGGTATCGATGATAATTTTTTCCATCTCGGAGGACACTCATTAAAAGCCACGACATTGGTTTACCGTATTAATAAAGAATTTGCAATAGATATCCAGATAAAGGATATCTTTACTCACCCCACTATTCGTGAATTATCAGCTATAATGAAAGATAGTGAAAATTTGGAGTATTTTGAAATAGATGCCGCAGAAGAGAAGGAGTATTATGAACTATCTTATGCACAGCGTCGATTATGGATTTTATGTCAGTTTGAAGAGGATTCCACTGCTTATAATATGCCTACTGCATTCATTCTCGAAGGTAAATTTGACCTCGAGGCTTTCCGCCGTACGATCGAAGAATTTGTAAAGAGACATGAAAGCTTACGAACCCTTTTTATTTCTATAAGTGGAGAACCCTGTCAACGGATTTTAAAGGATTATAAATTTGAGTTGGAAGTATTCGACCTCCGGCATCTTCATGGAGAAGAAAAAGATACAGAGGCACGCCGGATTTATTTGGAAATTGCCAACCATGTCTTTAGCCTGGAAAAAGGGCCTTTATTTCGAATTGTACCCATTCGTTTAGAAGATAATAAACACCTTATTGCTTATAACATGCACCATATTATTAATGATGGCTGGTCGCAAGGAATCATTTTCAATGAATTGATCCGGTTGTACAATACTTATTGTTTTGGAGAGAACAATCCTCTTCAACCTTTGGATTTGCAATATAAGGATTACAGTATCTGGCATAATCGGTTATTTAGAGAAGGATATTTTATTCAATCGGGGAATTATTGGTTGGAAAAATTTAAAGATAAGCCGAATGGAATTGAACTTCCGTTTGACCATCCCCGTCAACCTATCCAGACATTTAACGGCGGGCGTGTCGAATTTGTAATCGAATCCGATAAAATGGCATTGCTACAGGAAATGAGCCTGAAGAACGGAAGTACATTATTTATGAGTTTGCTAACTCTCCTCAATATATTCTTGTTTAGATATACCGGACAGAAAGATATTATTATCGGTGCTCCCATTGCAAATCGAAAGCGTCCTGAATTACATCCTATTATCGGGTTCCTGGTCAATACTCTGGTATATAGGAACCAGGTAGATCCGGGATTATCGTTCAATCACTTAATGGAACAAACCCGGCAGGAAGCCCTGACATGCTATCATTACCAGGATTATCCTTTTGATCTGCTCATTGAACAATTGGGGTTGGAACGTGATTTAAGCCAATCACCTATTTTTAATGTAATGATTGCTCATAATAATACAGGAACTGAGAATAAGAAATTGAGCCTGGAAGGAATAACCGCGTATCCTTATCTTCACACAAGTGAATTCAACATGAGTAAATTCGACTTGATATTTTTCATGGATGAAGGTAGTAGTGGAATTAATACCAGAATTGAATAT
>JAKAGC010000118.1:0-4100 GCA_021817755.1 Acidobacteriota bacterium
TTTATAAATAATCTTTAATATTTGCTTCAATTGTAGTTATATCTGATTACTTATCAGGGATCAAACGATTTGATGATATTAATTTAAAGATCGATCGGTTAAGAAATATTTATGGAGGGGGACAGTGGTTAGATTTGACTAAATGTATTTATTATAAAAGGAATGAATTTCGTGATCATTTTTTTATAAAGACGTTCTCTGATTTTTTTAGCCATAAAAATTTGGAACTATTGGAAAATCTTAAAAGAATTAGGAATATGAAACATGCGCATTCACCATTACTCCCTCGTTATACCTACAAAGATTTGTCACAGAGATGCTATCCTATTTTGAAAGAATTACTATCAAAACTGGAATTTTTTAATGATTCGATGCTTTGTAAGGTATTGCATATAAAAAATTTAAGATTTATTGAAAAAAAATTTCATAAATTAGAAAAGTGTATTGGGAATTACTCGAAAATTCCGACAGATGAAATTTTATTCAATACTCTATTGCCTTGTGAAGAGTTGCTACTTATTAACTTAAAAGATGAGAAATTTGTATCGTTACATCCTTTTGTAATATTTGATGTTTGTCCAACATGTAATAATCTTGAGTTATTTTATTTTAATGGATTTACTAAAAATGAAATAAATTTCTCTAGCTTCAAAACAGATCATTGTTTCTCCACAGATCAATTTAATAACTTTCTTTTTAAATTGTTAAATTGGAAATGATTACCACGAATATAAGAAATTTATGAAGGAATTTTTTTATAATTATAATTGGAGGAAATAGGATGGACAAAAAAGCAAAAATTCTTGTAGTAGATGATGAAGAAATCTGGAGAGACCAGATAAGAGAAGTATTAGAGACAGAAGGATATAGTATTACTACTGTTGATGATGGAGAGAAAGCGATCGAGTTGATGAAATCAAACTATTTTAATCTGGTAATCACTGATATATGGATGGAAACTAAATATCGTGGCCTTGAAATATTAAGTTATACTCTTAATAATTTTAAAAATACTGCTGTAATAGTCTTAACTGCACTCGGAACAACTTATACGGCTAAGAATGCTGCAGAAAAAGGGGCACACGGATTTATTGTAAAAGGTGAATACAGCTCATCTAATCAAGGAATAAGAAATATAGTAGCAGAAGTTTTAAGTGGACAAATATAGAGTAATTAGAGATTTCTACTTTGTAATATAAAATTAGTAATTCAAGTTGTAATAATAAAAATGTTTCTAATTCTTCAAATACTTTATTGGAAGTTGACTTTATTTTTTTGATGGGATAGAATGGATTCAAAATAGGAGGTAGTATGTGGCAGGTTATTATTGCAATTATAATCGTTGTTTGCATAGGAATAGGGGTGGCTGTTGGGAAAACAACACCGAAAAAAACAAATCAGTACGGAATAAATAAAGCCTACACGGAAAGTATTGCCGACGGGAAACTAAACCGCTCTGAAATAATAGCATTATTAAAAAACTTACCGGATACATTTGACCGGGAAAAATTAAACATGGGGGCGATGTGCTACGAGAGAGTGAGTTCTGCGGATAGAGTGGAGTATGTTTGCCCACATTGTGGTTTTCGTACGCTTTATACGGAAGAAGATCAATCGGGAGCAATTTATAATGGTATTTTGGAAATCGATTCCTATAGACGTCTGATTGGCAAAATTAAGGGAATTGAGGTAAAACTGGATGAAAGGGAATTTTGCGCAAAATGCAAACCGTATGTTAAAAACCCGAAACTGGCTCTTAATATAACATTTGGGGATGAAAAGAAAACTCACCATGTGGGGGGAATTTCACTTGAAGATATTAAATTTTTGATCGAATTCACGAACGGTGAAGTCATCCATACAAATGAAATGGATTGGGAAACACCAATGGTGGACCATAAAAAACGTCTGGAAGAATTGTTAGGCATTTCTGAGAAAAATATCTAAATATTATTTAAATAAATAGAGTATCTAATAAATGGAATTAAACGAATTATCGCGGCGGCTTGCTCCCTCTTTTCTCCCTCCTACAGGAGTTTTGGAAATGACCTACGCATGCAACCATTCCTGCATATTTTGTTCATGCCCATGGTACAATAAAACAGGAAATTTTGAAGTTCGGGAGGAAATGGGAATTTCGCAATGGAAGAAGACAATTCAAAAACTTTGTGAAATGGGAGTTTGTAATATTGCTTTTACCGGAGGAGAACCTCTATTAAAAAAAGGAATTGAAGAAATTATTACTTTTGCCGGTTCTTGTGTTACTGAACATATTAATACCGAAAACGGAAAACTTACTTCTCAATTCCGGGCTCCTGATTTATTTCTATTATCGAATGGATTAACCATGAGAAATGATATCCTGGATTTGTGCAAAGAATATAAAATAAACCTGAGTCTGAGCCTTCCTGGATTAAGAACCTTTAAAGAGCACACAGGTGTGGATAATGCGAAGGGTGTTTTAGGGTGGTTTGAAAAAGCAGTTAAAAAAGGAGTAAGTACAACTGTAGGGATCACGGTTACTAAAAAAAATCTGGAAGAATTATTCGAAGTAATTTCAGCCGCATTTTTGGCAGGTGCGGGAAACCTTTTAATGAATCGCTTTTTACCAGGAGGAAGGGGGATTGAATACGCATCCGAATTATGCCTGGATAAAGAACAAATTAAGATGATGATGGATATTGGAGAAGAGGTTTTGAATAAAGCAAACCGGCAGGGAAGTATGGGTACTGAGCTCCCGAAATGTATTACAAATGAGAAAAATTATAAATATTTGGAAGTGGCAACACGATGCTCGGCTGCATTGGGTTTTTTTGTTGTGGATCCATCCGGATTTATCCGGGTGTGTAACCATTCGCCTATTCGCTTAAATCATGTGGATGAAATAGAAAAAGTGAAAGATCATCCTTACTGGAAGACATTTATTAGAAAAGATTATTTGCCGGATGAATGCGGTGGATGCAATTTAAGTACAGTATGCGACGGAGGATGCAGGGAAGCAGCTCATATCGTTGGTGGAAAGGTTAATTCGTTAGATCCGTTGTTAATGGATTGATTCGGATTACAAAAGCTAAAAGAAATAGAGCAAATCAATAGGGTAGGACTCTCGAAAAGGGGAATTTTTGGGTAAAAAAAAACCCACCCTTAGGAGGGAGGGTGGGTAATGGGAAATAAATGTGTGTAAAAAATAAGAAAAATAAAATAAAAATTTTAACGTAATGGGCTCCGTAACCAACCTGTTGAACTGCGACGACTGTTTACCCTAAACAGTACGATAATAATATAATAAAAAAATACGATAGTTTCGCCCCATGACGGAAAATGATTCTAATTTTTATTTAAATGCGTGATATGTTTTGATTTTCAGACGTGCCACTTCGTGAGTTGGTACGTTTTTTTATTGAGATTGGGAATAAATTTAAGGAAATTTTTTAATTTTTGGAATTCACGGTAGGGGGAGGAGGATTTTTCTTTTTCCTGAATTCGGAAGGAGTGATTTTGACAAATTGCTTGAATGCGCGATTAAATGCACTTTTAGAATTGAACCCGACTTCGTAACCGATATCGAGTATGGATATATTATTCTTCTTGGGGTCCTGGAGTATTTCCATGGCTTCTTTTACACGGTAGTAATTAATAAATTCAAAGAAATTCTTTTTCAAATGTTCATTGATAACAATAGATATAACACGTTGGGGAATTTTTGTCTTTGTGGAAAAGGATTTTAAAGTAATATCGGGATCGCGGTATCCTTTGTCAATTTCAATGGTATAGATGATTTTTTTTAGAATGCCACTACTTTCTTCCGGGGTAATGGATGTTTGTTTGAATTTACGGGCGAGTTTTCGACTATTCATTATTCGATTAAAAATGAAATAGAAGATAAATGATAGAATAATGAGTGCGAGAGGAAATACAATTTTAAAAGTGAGAGTCTGGTAAAACCGTGGAGTTAAAATAAAAGTATATGTAGCACCTGTAGTACACCATATACCATCGCTATTACGTGCTATAACATTAAAGGTATATTGTCCCGGAGGGATGTTTTTATATGAAACAGTACGCCGGGAACCGGCATAAATCCATGTCTTATCGAATCC
>JAKAGC010000118.1:4110-8904 GCA_021817755.1 Acidobacteriota bacterium
AACTGACTCCTGTAAATTGAAAATCAAGATTGCCATCTCCGGGCGGAAGGATGGTTTCATTTTGAACAGGTAAACATTTTCCGTCTATAATAATGCTTTCAATATGTACTTTTGGGGGGAGGGTATTGTAAGGAATATTTTCCGGATCCACCATAACAAGTCCACGAGTAGTAGGGAAATAGATTTTTCCATCGGAAGCGAGACAACTTGATGGTTGATGACCTCCATTACATTCATCGCTTAAAAGTCCATCCTCTTTTCCAATACGCATAAATTGAATTCGTTTTATTTTTCCGGTAATATATTGAAGCATTTCTTGTCTGCTGGCCCAGAAAATGCCATTATTGGAACTCATCCAGAGATTGTCTTTTTTATCGGCTAAAATGGAGTAAATCAGGTTATCGGGTAGTCCATCCTTTTTCCCGATCCCATAGCATTTTCCGTTGTAGTAGCAATTTAATCCATCGCCGAGTAATCCGAGCCATAAGATATGGTCATGGTCTTCAAATAAACACACGACATTGGGTTCACCTATGATGAATTCTTCTCCGAAACATTCGGTTTTTCCTTGTTTCATCTTACATAAACCGGAGCCTGTCGTGCATGCCCAGAATCTACCGAGGCTATCTTTAATGAGAGAGTTGATACGTACTTTAAGGCTATAATATAAAGAGAACCGATTGGTTTCAAATCTGTATATACTGCCATTGTATGTCCCGACCCAGATATTACCTTCAGGATCGGCGTAAATGGTTCCGACGCTGATATCACCTATATCTGTATAAAGGGGGAAATGATCGATACGGTTATTTCGTAAGTCGAGCCGGTCAACTCCACTGCCAAGTGTACCAAACCATAATACGCCTTTAGGGGATTCGGCAATGGAAACGATAAGGTCTGAATTTAACCCATTTCGAGTGCTATACGTTTGAATTTTTTTTGTTTTTGGATCAATGCAATTGACTCCCTGTCCTTTTGTACCGACCCAGATATTACCGCGACTGTCTTCAAGAACGGCATTTACGATGTCCGAGGAGAGACCGCTTTTCTTTGAATAAACCAATACTTTTGTATCCCGTAAACGGTTTAAACCTCCACCGTCGGTCCCGATCCAGAGACTTCCTTCTTGATCTTCGAGAAATGAATAAATAACGCTTCCGTTAATGATATCGGGATCATCCTGAATGGTAATTTGTTCGGTGATTGGATTAAGAATGCATATACCGCCGCCATAGGTACCAATCCAGATATTCCCGGCTCGATCTTCAAACAGGGATAAGATACAATTTGTGGATAAACCATTTTTTACATTATAAATTTTTTCACGGTTATTTTCCAGGGCAATGAGCCCGGTCATGGTTGCGAGCCAAATGGTTCCTTTGCGGTCCTGAATTATATTAAAAATACGGGAACCGCGAATACCTTTAAATTCGATATCGTACGTTTGGCCCTTTTTTTTGATAACAAAGAGTCCGCCACCATTTACGGCACCAGCCCATATCCAACCGTTTCGATCTTCGAGGAGAGCGCGGAAATTTCCAAGAGAAGGAGAAACAGGAATCGGAATGGTTTCGAATTTTCCATCGAATAAATGGGTAAGACCGGTATTATTTCCTATCCAGATAGTGGAATCCCTGGATTCGATGATGCCGTGACAATTATCATCGAGTAATCCGTCTTTTTGTTTGAAAGCCTGGAAGAAACGATTAGATTGTCGAATCAATCCACTCCCGCGCGTTCCGATCCAGAGTGCTCCCCTTGAATCGGCGAGAAGAGAAGCTATATAGTTGGTGGTAAAAACAGGAATATTATCATGATTAAAAATTTCGAATCGCATTCCATCAAAACGAGTTAAGCCTGCTTCTGTTCCAAACCATAAATATCCGTCGGCAGTTTGCGCGATGCACGTTATGCTATTTTGGGGAAGTCCTTCATCCATGGTCCATACGTGATGTAGATATGAATGGAAAGGTCTCTCAGGATCGATTGCAACTAATCCTAGGGTCTGGAAAACAAAGCATATTACAAAAAAAAAGTGTTTACTCTTTAAAATTTTCAAAATACTTCCATGTCCTGTAAACTATTATTGTATAATGATTGTAAATTAAATGCAATTTAATTTATTTAAAATTGGGAAATAAATTTTGGATGAAATAAAATCAAAAAAAAAAAAGAAGGGACACCACTAAGGTGTCCCATTTATTTTTAGAGCCGATGTATACGTGATAGTTAAATCAGGTAATATTATTTAAAATATTATTTGCAGCGACGTTCAGAAGCAATAATTGATCGTCTTTAACATTGGACACGTTAGTCAGGTTAATAGCAACCCTGGCAAATAATAAATTAAATGCATCGACTTCCTTATATTTTTTTTCTGCAAAGTCGATATTTGTCTCCGGTATGGTATCCCAAATCGATAAATCGTTCATTCCAATCTCCGATAAACGATAATTTTTTGTTATAAGGGGTATCGGTATATAGCCGCCGCATGATATCCATGCATTTAACTGAAAAACCGGTGACCCGATTGAAGCTGACAACCAGATTTTCACATTGATTTAAGGCATTCAAAAGGATACGGCGGACCTCTTCACATTCGGAATCATCGAGATTTCCGTAAAAAACAAGCGTTCCTTTTTCTTCCGACTGTTCGAAATCGTATTTCATCGTAAAGTCCTCCGAGTGTTCCAGAATTAAGTAAAAGCAATTATTGTGCCATTGATAAGGGATAGATTGTAAATGGCCAAAAACCCTTATCTTTCAGAGATAAACAAAACTATTGTCGAATATAAACTTTAGATTGGAATTGTATATTTTTCTTGTATTTGTTGGAGATTTTCCAATAAATTGGAAAAATTGGAATATTGAATTTGTTTAATTTTGGGTTTAAGAGAGTCCGTACTTTTTAATTTTACTAATAAGGGTTTTATAATCTATTTCAAGGAGAGAGGCGGTGTTTAATTTTTTTCCTTTGGTAAGATGGAGCGCTTTTTGAATGGCCCATTTTTCAACCTGGCTGAGTGGGTAAAAGGGTATTTCGCTACATTCTTTTTCTTCAATTTGAATTGGAGTAATGAATTCGGTTTCTTTGGATTCGGAGAGAATTTTTTTTACATCTTTTGTCGAAATGCCGTCTTTTTCACAAATAAGGGCAATACGGCGCATGGAATTTTTTAATTCCCGGATATTCCCTGGCCAGGGGTACCGGATAAGCAATTCGAGTGCATCATCATCGATGAATTTGATATTTTTTTCGAGTTCACTTGAAGCATCACGGTAGAATTTTTTAGCCAACATGGGAATATCTTCAATTCTGTCCCGGAGTGGTGGGACATCGATACTGAATTCGCAAAGTCGGTAAAAAAGGTCCTGGCGGAAGTGTTTTTCTTTGACTTCCAGAGCGAGATCTTTGTTGGTCGCACCGATGATTCGGATATCGATGCTGACTGGAGTAGTGCTTCCGAGAGGATAAATTTTGCGTTCTTCCACAGCTCTTAGTATTTTTCCCTGGACATACGGATTCATGTTTTCGAGTTCATCTAAGAAAACAGTTCCTCCACTACCTGTCTCAAAGAATCCTTTTTTATCTCTGGCAGCACCTGTAAATGCTCCTTTTTTGTAACCGAACAATTCGCTTTCGACAAGAGTATCGGGCATTGCGCCGATATCGACTGTCACAAAAGGTTTATCGGCCCGTTTGGAGAGGTTGTGTATGGTATTGGCGATGAGGGTTTTCCCAACTCCGGTCTCACCCTGGATAATAACGGAGAAATTGCTTTTGGACACCTGACGAATTTGCTTGATGATATTACGAATGGAGGGGCTTTTTCCCATCATCCCTTCGAGAGAAAATTGGATATCGTGATCGAGGTCTTCAATTTCTCTCTCTTGAAGTACAGGTAAAATACTGCGGTAAATGGTATCGATCAATTTTATTCCATCTGTGGGTTTTTGAACATATCCTTCGACTCCGACTTCGATGGCTTCCATAAGAAATGAAACCTCGCTAAAAGCGGTTAATATGATGACCGGGGTTTTGGGATGGCTATTTTTTATATGGCGAGCCATTTCAAGTCCATTCATCACAGGCATTTTGATATCGGTAACAACGACATCGGGGTGTTGACCCTGGAATACGGCTAATCCTTCCCTGCCGTTGGATGCAGAGTAAACATTTTCGAAACGCATCCGTAGGTATTCGAGTACTTTTTCGCGGAGTATATCATCATCCTCGACATAAAGCACTGAAATGGGTTTCAACAAGCTATAATCATACTTTATCCCGTTCTCGTTCGGTTTCATCGGTTAATTCTCCTTTTAGTTCGATGGTAAAAACAACTTCATTGTTAATATTTTCTGCATAAATTCGTCCATTCATATTTTTTTCAATGATGATTTTTGACATATACAGTCCTATCCCCATTCCTTTTCCATGATCATTGGTAGTGAAATAGGGTTCGAAGATACGATCGATAATTTCGGAAGGAATAAGTGGGCCGTTATTGCTCATACGAATAATTGTAGTATCGTTTAAATATTGGATTTCTATTTGGAGGATGCCTTTTTCATCGTGTGAGTGAGATTTGTTTCTTTGTTCAATAATGGCATTCCTGGCATTGCTGACAATATTGAGAATGACTTGTTTGAATTCATTGGGAAATCCGACAACATAAATGCCGGGGATATCCGGAAAATCCAGTTGAACAAATATATAATTATTGACAAGTTGTGCATTAACAAGGAATAAAGCTTCTTCGATGGCTTTAATAATATTAAAACGTTCTTTTTCTC
>JAKAGC010000119.1 GCA_021817755.1 Acidobacteriota bacterium
GGTAGAAGTGGAAAATCTAGAAAATAATGAAAAGGTTACGGTTCGTATCAATGATCGTGGCCCTTTTGTGGATAATCGCATAATCGATTTATCCCGTAAAGCAGCAAAGCGTATCGATATATATGAAACTGGCACAGCTCAAGTTTGCCTGAGGTTGGTAAAATATCCTGAAAATGTAGGAATAATAACGGATACGAAAAAAGAAAAAACGGAGGTTTCGCCTGTAGAACCTCAAAAAATGATACCTCCACCGGTAGTGGAACCATCAAATAATGACAAAGGGAAAGAAAAAGAGAAAATTGAACCGGTAATAAATCCTGAAATAAAAGATATTCAGAATGGGGTACAAAAAAAGTATTATTTACAAGCCGGAGCGTTTGGGAGTCAAAAAAATGCAGAACGAATGCTTCGGGAATTAAAAATAAAATGCCCTAATGTTGTGTCTTTTCGGGTTGAATTAATCGATGGATTGTATAAACTGATTTCAGAGGATATTAATTCCATGGAAAACGCGCGGGAGAATTTTCATAAATTAAAAGAGGCAGGGATTTCATCGATTATAAAAGAAGGAAACCGATAATTATTTGTCAGAACAGATGTTTTAAAATTGATGAAACTGCAACAAATAGAAGAAGTACACGCATATAGAGCTCAAGATGATCTCTTGATATCTTATTTCCTATTTTCAAACCCAGGTAAGTACCGGCAATAACAGCCGGAATAGATAATATTCCTTTTAAGAAAGGAGGCCAGAAATGGGAATGAAAAGCGATATACATAAAGAGAAGCTGGAAAGGTAAAAATACAAGTGAAAAAGCTATTGGGGTAGCTCGCATTTTATTATTTGGCCAGCGGTGGGCGAGTACCCACAATACGATTGGGGGACCTCCGATATTGGATAATCCATTCAAATAACCGGAAAAGAATCCGGCAATGTATCCCCAAATAGGTGCAACGATTTCTCTAGATTTAATTACTCCCCACCATTGGAGTAACAATAAAATGAAGACCAGCATTCCAATGAGTAGTTCAATAGTGGATTTATTTAAAAAGGTGAGACGATACATTGAAAAAACACCTATAGGAAGAGCAAAAAAACCGATAATCATATAGGGAGTATTATTTTTCCAATCAGTGTCTTTCCATAATGATGTCATAGCGATTATTTTTTGAAGAGCAGAAGCAACTGTAGTGATTATAACTGCTTCAAAGAGAGAAAATTGAAGGGATAGCATAAGAGGAATCGCAAATAGTGCGAATCCAAAGCCGGAAGAACTCTGAATGGCGCTGGCTGCAGCGAGTATACCGGCTACGATCAAAATGTCGAATAAAGTCATTTTTGAAAAACTACAATTATATAATCAAATAGAGCACTCTGAGAAGATGAATGTCATTTTTACTGTTTCTTAGAAAGTTGGAAACCTGTGGATAAGAAACTTACCCAATGTTTTAAAGAGAAAACGGCTGTAATTCCACATCCGGTTTTAGTTAAGGGAACAACGCCGCTACTGTAAGTATCATTAAATGCAAGGAGGGTACCTGTTAATTCATTGGTGTTGTCTATATCTTTAATAATATGTAATAATGAAAGCATCCCGAAGGGAATAGAGTATTTTCCACACCAGTAAGTGTCTTTATAATCTTTGTAAGTTTGTCCCCATAATTCGGTAGTAAGAGTTTGAATTTTTTCCGGATTAATTACCTGTGTTAAACAAGTGTCTGCAATTTTTTTATCTCGATCGATGGCAATTTGATGGGCTTTTTCATCTTCACCATAGAGGGTATTGTTGAAATCTTTTCCATAATGATTGGCATCAGCGGACATTATGAAAAATATATCTTTACCTAATTGGAGTTTATTCTCTTTGATATATGCAGCAATTATCGAAGCAAGTTGAGATGCGATTTTATCCATTTTTTGAAAATCCATTCCGGTTACCATAATGGGGGTGATGCGAATATTGGGGTTAAAGTGTTGTAGGAAGGGAATCTGGGCTTCAATTGAGTGTTCGAGATCATGAGCTTTATTATTTATGATAAATGTATCGGTAGAGAGGCGAGAGGTAATGTATTCTCTTAATGGGGAAATCTCTACTAAATTGTAGGGGCCTTTCCAGTATTTGTAAGAATCGAAGATTAGTTTTTCCTGTGGATCACCGATTTCTTTTCTAACGGTACCGTGTGTAACACCGAATATTACGACTTCTTTTGTCTTGATCTGTTTATAAAGGGGATAATAAGTGGGACCGGCATACAGAATATCATCGTGGGGAGATATTCCGGCAATTAAATTGGAAAGAGGCTTTTCATCTTTTTGAGGATCAGTGGATCTAAAATAATCGATAAAACGATCCATCTGTACTTTATCCCAGCAAAATCCGATATCATCTCTTATCGGGCGAATTTCCTGTGAAATACCAGGAATAACAATCACTGATAAAAGCATAATGATTAAAGTTACAATGGTTTTCATTGTTTACCTCATAATAGCACCGATGGGAGTTTCATCGGGAATAATGGGAATATAGGGGCGATTATCGGGACCTGAAGCAGCGAGGATCATGCCTTGTGATATTATCCCTCTAAGTTTTGCAGGTTGAAGGTTTTTGACAATAATGAGTTTCCTATTTTTGAGTTCTTCAGGAGTATAATAATTGGCAATGCCTGCGACAAGCGTCCGGGTATCGGTGCCTGTATCGATTGATAATTTTAGTAATTTATCGGCGTTTGGGACACGTTCAGCATCGAGTACGCGAGCGACAACCATCTGAACTTTTTTAAATTCATCAATGGTAATAAGTCCATCGGGAAGAGAAACAGGGGGCTTTTCATCTACTTTACCGGTTTTTTTTTCATCCTTTTTTTCCAATTTTTGAGATTCTGCATTTGGGGATTTTGGAGTTTCATTAAAGAAATCTTTAATATCTACACGGGGAAAAAGCGGCAACACTTCGTTAATCTGGAACTTTTCCCCTGGATCTTTCCATCCGAGTCCCGGTGAATCATAATTGAAAATAGCTTTAATTTTTTGTGCGGTTTCGGGGATAATGGGGGAGAGGAGTGAATTAATGCTTAAAATTGAACGGATAAGGGTTTTAAGTGTTCCTGCGAGCAGGGCTTTTTTATTTTCATCTTTGGCAAGGTTCCATGGTTCGGATTCTACCACATATTTATTAAGTCGTCCGATAAAATCGAAAATCTTTTCAAGACCTTTATTGAATTGATAGTTATCGAAAAATTCGACTACTTCTTTTTCGAGTTCGATGTATTGCCCTTCGATAGCCTTTTCTTTTTGTGTGTATTCTGCTTGAGAATCGAAATTCAGATTGAAATATTTCTGAGTCATTCCACCTGTGCGTGAGACAAGATTACCCCAATCGTTAGCAAGATCAGTGTTAACGCGTGTGATAAATCCTTCATGGGAAAAGTTTCCATCTGAGCCTATCGATGCTTCACGCATCATAAAATATTTAATTGCATCGGGATTAAAAAATTTGAGGAGTATATGAGGGTCTAAAACATTGCCCTCCGACTTGGACATTTTTTTATCGTCTTTTAGCCACCATCCGTGGATTAATTCTTTTTTAGGTAAAGGAAGATCAGCTGCCATTAAAAAAGCAGGCCAATATACCGCATGAAATTTGAGGATATCCTTTGCCATAATATGCAGATCGGCAGGCCAGTATTTTTTAAAAGTTTCATCTTCCTGGTTGTAATTTATTGCCGTAAGATAATTACTCAATGCATCGAACCATACATAAATTGTTTGGTTTTCCTCACCGGGCATAGGGATTCCCCATTTAACGGTGGAACGAGTAACGCTAAGGTCTTTCAAACCCATTTTGACAAAAGAGACAACTTCATTCATACGGGATTTGGGAGTGACGAAGTCGGGGTTTTCTTCATAGAATTTTAATAATTTATCTTGATAAGCGGATAAACGGAAAAAGTAACATTTTTCAGTTACTTTCTGGGTTTTCTTACCACAATCCGGACAAAGTTTATTTCCATCTCCGCTGTCCTGTGCCATGTCCGTAACGAAGCTTTCACAAGAAACGCAATAATGACCTTCATATTCACCAAGAAAGATATCACCTTTTTCCATAACCTTTTTAAAGATTTTTTTCACACCTTCTTCGTGATAAGTATCCGTTGTACGAACGAAATGGTTATAATCTATATCAAGTAATTTCCATAATGTTTTGAAATGGGCAACCATTTTATCTGAAAGAGCTTTAGGCGTTAAACCTTGTTTAGCGGCGCTTTGTTCAATTTTCTGACCATGTTCATCGGTTCCTGTAAGGAAGAAGACATCATAGCCCATCAGAGTTTTATAGCGTTTAATTACATCAGCCATAATGGTAGTATAGGCATGTCCGATATGTGGAATATCGTTTACGTAATAAATAGGAGTAGTAATATAAAATTTTTTCTTATCCTGCATCGTGTATTCCTCCGTGTATTCAACAAAAATTGATTATATCATGTTTAGTAAGAATCGTAAACTTTTTTTTTCAATTGGATCAACAACTCCATTTTTGATAAAAAAATATTATCGATTTGATATGGAATTATTTTTTTATTAGAGGGGCAGTGATTAATTGATAGTATTAATGCTTTTTTATTATATAGTGTATTTCGACTAAAGAAGAGTAAATGTATCTTTAAAAGCAACATCTAACATGTCATGATTATATTCTGATTCAGGGCCGATAACTTCAATTAAAATACTAACTTCAATATTTTTCGCAGGATATAAGCCATATAGATGGGCAATTCTGTCGGTTTTAACCAGGAGAATTTCATAACCTTTCGCACCACTTATTTCAACCTCACCACTTTGCTTGGGAACAACATTAACGTAATGAATACCAATTTTTCCTTCAGGGATTCCTCTTAATTTTTCTTCCATCACATCCGGGGGATTAATTTTTTGATTGATTGGGAGTACAATGATGGTGATATTGGCAAAATCGCCATAATTAAATGAAGTTTGTATTCTTTTTCCGGCGAAATTTTCAATTTTTCGGAACCCTCCGGGAAGAGTAATCGTGTAATAATTCAATGGATCATTATAAGTCTGAGTGGTTTCATCGGAGATTTTATCTTGAGAGAATGAGACTGCGGTTTCCTGGGAATTGGATTCGGTGCTTGGAGAGGTAGGTTTTGGTTTGACTCTATGGGAGTTGGAAGAAGTCGTAGGATTGTCGGAGAGAATATTTCCAGAGTGTGGAATGAATAAAAAATAAAGTGCAATAATAACGATAATTGCAGCTATTATTAAATAAGGTAATTTACTCCGTTGAGTTTTTTTCTTAAATTCAAATTGAGGCGGATGAGCAATGTGAGGAGTATGAATAGTCGATGGGGATTCTTCAGGTAGATTAACATGAATTGTGGGCTCCTGTGTGTTGTCAGGTGGTAGATTTATTGGAGGCAATTGTATTGCTTCATCTTCTTCTTCGGGGATTGTCATAGGTTTATATTTGGAGAATGGTGGCATTTGAGAATTTGGAACTTCCGGGGATTGGCTGAGCAAAGTTTCATGTTCTATGGTTTCTTCTTGCTCAGGGGAGATTGGAGATATAGGAGTGAGGGATGAGGGAGATGGTGGCAAAATGGGAGATTGATCCTGAATTTTAGTCGGAGAGGGGGGATTTATAGTTGAAACTGAGGGCTGAGGAGGAGAAGGAGGTTTAGTCAGAATGGAATTTTGATCCTGAATCTCAATTGGTGGTGGAGGAACTATAGGTGAAATGGAGGGGTGAGGAGAAGAAGGAGGTTGAGCCAGAGTGGAAGTTTGATTCTGAATCTCAATATGTGCTGGAGGAACTATAGGTGGAACAGAGGAAGGTATGGGGGGAGAAGGTGGAGTTACTTCCGATTCTGATTGAGATTTTATTAAGGAGCATATTGCACCCATCTCTTCAAATTTTAGCATGTACGATTGTGCAAAATCCAGAGTAACGGATTTCTTTAAAACAAAAGTTTTTCCTGAAAAAAGTGATTCGATTTTATTTAAATCAACTTTATAAAATGCTGATAGATTTTGTTTTACAGTCTCAGGAGACTTACCGGGAATTATTTCGCCGTTAAAAACAATAGTATATAAATTTTCTCCCATTGGAAACTCCATTGGTACAAAATTCGTGTATAGAATTAATTCTAAGCATAACAAGAAAACCTGATCTCAGCAACACAAAGATATTATAAACCAAAAAAGAAGGATTATCAATAATAATTTCTATTATTCAAGATGATAATTTTCCAGAATATGGATTATTATTTGTTTTTTGTAGATAGTGAGGTTTTTCATCTTTACAAAAAAAACAAACGAATATTTCCCTAAAAATCCAGGGCCTGGCATCCATTTAAATAATATAGTAGGAGTTGTACTCAGGTGGGAACCGATAGGAAGTTGTTTAACCTGATTCCCAACTTTCATATAACCTGATATTGATATTATCTCAGGTGAAAATTGAATTTCAAGAGGTTCAAGCTGCTTGGATGAGATGTATATTGTTTTATCCAATGAGGGAGAAATGGAGCGAAAAGGGGACGTATCACTGAATCCGGTTTTTACCTGGATGGGAAGTGGATCAACGGGAACAGATTCCAAAGGAAGTAAGGGAATCGAAATTTTTGAGATAGGTGAGAGCTTTGGAACTTTTTTAGAGAAATTTGAAAATGGTTGAATGTTTTCTTTAATTTTTTTTACGGAAAAAAAACGGCTGCCAATTCCGTTTGTATTTCCGGCATTATCCGTTACTGTCCATTGGATAGTATGCAATCCTTCAGATAATGTGGAGGTATCGATGGAATAATAGCCTACAGGGCCTTCGCTATTGGAAAAATTGGGGAACAACTGGGCAATATCTTCTCTAAAGATGTTATAGTGGGGGTGCCCAATATAAGTTGCATCAACCAATATTTGAATAGTAGAACCGTCTTTGGGGATCATATTCGGATTAGGAGTTAGAACCCATCCCCAATTGGACAAGGTACCTCCATTTTCTGATCCTCCCTGGATAGGGGCATCGATAGTACCGAAGGGTAAAACAGAATGTTCATTATCACATGTAATAGTTTTTGATCCGAGGGGAATTCGATTGCCTTCGATATCTATGGCAATGGCATAAAGAGTATAAGTTCCATTTCCATTGCCCGGTAAAAAATTAGTAAGCATCATGTAACCCCATCCTGCTTTGTTATTGAATGGAAAACTTGGATATGCAGCTTCAACATCTGGACGTGCATCCTCAATAAATATTGCATCTCCGGCATATATAGGAGTATCATTATCAGAATAGTAGATTTCTATTTTTTCTATCCCAATATCATCGAGAGCCCATCCGGTTATTGGAATTGCACCACTTAAACCTGTGGTATTATTAAATGGGGTAGCAAATTCTCCAAATGGAGGTGATGAAATCCCCTGGGGATTTATTGTCAATGATATGGTTATGGTTTGAGGAGAATTGATCGCATTAGGATCTTCTATAGTAATTGTTCCGGAATACGTACCTGGAGTTAGATCTGATGAAGCGATTGAAATTGATAGGGAGGTGGAATCTGTACCCGTTTGCTGATCTACCTTTATCCAATTATCGCTGGGAATTGCAGTCCATTTTAATGTACCAGTACCACTGTTTGAAATAAGGAGTGTCTGCGCCGGAGTAGAGTAAGCTCCACAGACAGTAAAAAAGAAATTTGTTTTGTTTAATGTAATCTGAGGTGCAACCGGGGGATGAAATTCATAACAACCAAGATCATATCCATCCCCTTGAGGACGGAACTCTCCATCTATATCCCTGGAAACCGATGGAATCTTTTTTCCTACATCCACAACAGGAGAATTAGGGGATTGTTTATAACCGGAACCGAATAAGGGATCACTTAAAATAGAATTTTTGCCAGTCAAAGAATCATGAGAGTTATAGAAAAGGTTTGTATCGAGATTAATGGAGCTCCCAATGGAGCCTCCTTTTAAATCAATGCCTTTATCATGTCCTGTTACTATATTATTAATGAAATTTAATTGAACGGAATCTCCGATATATATGGCATTGCTATCTGCAAATCCTTTTTCTAAGACAAATGTATTATTGAACATATCACATGTGACATATTGGGCTTTTCCCGTGTTGGGAATTCCCTCCAGATAAACACAATTAGAAGTGTATTGGTTTGAATTATTGACGAAAAGGTTATTGGAGAGAGTTGTTTCGACATGTAGTTTAGCTGCGATTGAACCACCCTGTCCTTTATTCTTTGTAGAAGCAATATTCTCACTAAATCTATTTTTATCGATAATAGTATTGGTAGTATTTGTAAGAAAAATTCCTCCGCCTTCATTGGAAAGGGATTGACCCGCTATATTTTTTTTTATAGTATTACCGAATATGAAAACCGGGCTTGTTGAATTTCCTCCACTGATATAAATACCACCACCGTACCCTGAGGAAGAAGTACTGGTATTGGCGATATTCTCTTCGATAACTGAATATCTGATATCCGATAATCCGGATTCGGGAGAGTTTTCAATATATATACCTCCACCGTAAGAAATGGAAGATGAATAACAGGTATTACGGGTAATTTTACTGTGAGTTACTATTAATAGAGCGTTTCGGGAGTAAATTCCTCCACCTCCGGTTAAGGATTTTTTTGGTGCATCAGTGGTTTTATTTTGAGTGATGATACAATTTTTTATTGCTACAATTCCTTTTTCGATACGAATTCCGCCTCCTGAAGGGGCTTTTCCGTGGCGTATAGTTAAATGATTCAAATTTACTTTTCCGCTTAAAATGTGAAATATACGATCATTGTCTGAGCCATCAATAATGGTGTTTTCAGAATCGG
>JAKAGC010000120.1 GCA_021817755.1 Acidobacteriota bacterium
AGCTTCCGAGTGAAGGAAACATCTTTAACCTCATTGAATGTTAACAGGGTCTGTCGAAGATCGGTAAAACTGAGGGCAAGGATATTAATTTTAAATTTCTGGAGTGTGGCTTCAATACGGGATCCTTCATACATGGGTAGATCGATATAATCAAAATGTTGAATGCGTAGTTTTTCCCAAGTAAACATGAAATCACCGATTTTGTAAGCGATAAATCCTGCTACTGCCATTATGACAAATATTAGTGCAACATGGAAACCACGAAGACGGATGGCTTTAATCCGTTTTTCTTTATTTATCATATGATTGTTTCGGCGGCGGAGGTATTCGGTCTCTCCCCCAATTCCACCGAACCGTTGAACCTGCATTACTTCACTCATTATTTCTCCCGACCGATTTTATTTATCCGGGCTGCAAAGTCATGAGCGACCCGGGTCAAATTGCCCGCAGACAGGAATAATACTGCATCTCCTGCCCTGATTTGGGATTGAAGCATATCGAGTATTTCTTCAAAAGAATCAATATACTCAACAGCTTGAAACCCTGACGCTTTTATTTTCTTTAATAGCTCTTCACTACCAATATTAGGAATTTTCTGCTGATTGGCACTGTAAATGGGTGCAATAATTAATTTGTCTACTCCCTGGAAACATGAAGCAAAACGATCCATGAGAATTTCAAGCCGAGTGTATCTGTGGGGTTGAAAAATAGCGGTGATTCGTTTGTATGAACCGGATTTTAATGTATCGATGGTGGCTCGTATTTCAGTTGGGTGATGGGCATAATCATCGATTACGAGATAGTTGGAATCACGGAAAAGGATCTGGAAGCGCCTATCAGGTAAATAGAATTGAGCAAGACCTTTCTTTATGGTAGGAATATCGATCCCGGTTTCAATGGCAGCGGCTATGGCGGCAAGGGCATTGGATACATTGTGCTTACCACCGACATTTAATTCAACAGAACCTTGGTTTTGATCATTGACAATCAAATCGAAACTTAAGGAGAAAACAGATTCCTTTATATTCTGAGCTTTTATATGTGCATCCTTATAATAAGAAAACGTAATTACCCGTTTATTCATCCGGGGAAGAATACGAAGGGTTTCAGGACAATCAAGATTGGCAATAACTGCTCCGTAAAAGGGTACTTTATTGGCAAAATCGACAAATGCGGTACGGAGGTTATCTATAGTTTGATAATAATCAAGGTGGTCATCCTCGATATTGGTAATAACGGCAAGAGTTGGAAAGAGTTTTAAAAAACTACCATCGGATTCATCGGCTTCGGCGACAAGATAGACGGATTGACCTAATCGAGCGCCGCTGTCTTCCATTTTTAAGCGCCCACCTACGACAAATGTTGGATCTTTGCCTGCGACGGTGAGGATGGATGCAACCATTGATGTTGTTGTGGTTTTCCCGTGAGTGCCGGCTACAGTAATAGCGAATTTAACACGCATCAATTCAGCTAACATTTCAGCACGAGGGATTACAGGGATTCTCATTTGAAGGGCTTGAGCTACTTCAGGGTTTTCCTGATCAACGGCACTGGAATAAACAAGGGTTTCAGCGCCAAGGATATTCTCTTTTCTATGCCCAATAAAAACTATTATACCTTTATTTTTGAGTCTTCGGACGGTATCGCTTTCTGCGATATCGGAACCGGAAACAATAAAACCTATATTATGCAAAACTTCGGCAATCCCAGACATTCCTGAACCGCCTATGCCAACAAAATGAATATGTTTTACTCGACTTAGTTCAATCATTTAATAACACCGTTTTCTTCTGCCTGGATACATTTAAAATAATACCGGAGATCATTAGGCACGCAACAAGTGAACTACCTCCATTGGAAATAAACGGAAGGGGTATACCTTTGGTGGGAAAGATGCCTATTGTAACCGAAATATTAATCATGGCCTGGAAGACTATCAAAAATGTCAGTCCAATAACAAGCAAATAGGTATGAAGGTGCCCGGAGTAACGTGCAATATTTATCCCTCGTAAGAGAAACACAAAAAATAATCCGATTACTGCGAGACTTCCTACAAGCCCTACTTCCTCTCCGATTATGGAGAAGATAAAATCAGAATATGCATAAGGAAGATAAAAAAGCTTTTGAGTTGAATTCCCAAGGCCTTGCCCGAAGATGCCACCGGAACCGATGGCATAAATGGATTGGTGGACCTGAAAATTATGAGTATCTGCATATTCACCTGGATTTAAGAACGCAACAATACGTGTCATACGTTCGGGGTATAATTTCAAAAAGAGTATTAGTGCAGGTATTAGTAAAAGAAATGCAATAAGGAAATACCGCATCTTTAAGCCGGCAACAAACAACATTACCATTACGGTCATCATAATCAGCATGAAATTCCCGAGATCAGGTTCTTTCAAAATCATTAATTCGATTATGAAAAAGGGAACAAGGATAATGAGAAGTTTTCGTATATCATTCACATCTACCTTTTCCTGGCTTAGCATATAAGAGAGGTACATTATTATTGCGATTTTTGCGAATTCGGAAGGTTGAAGACTAAACCCGGCAAACCGAATCCACCGGTAACTATTATTAATTTTCCCGGTAATAAATACGAGGGCCAATGCACCGATTGCAAGGATAAGTACCCCGAAGACAACTCTTTTCTGGAGATACAAAGGGGTTTTTAAGGATGCAATTATTATTGCAAGAGTCAAACCGATGAGAAGCCAGACTATCTGTTTTTTTAGATAGAAAAAATCATCGCCCTGATGTTTTTGTTTGGCGATAATCATAGTGGAGCTGTAAACCATGATAAGACCGAATAACACTAGCAAAGATGTAACGATGATGAGCATCCGGTCAATCTTAAAATCTTTTACCATGTTTATTTAACTCCATATTCTATGTATGACATATTTTATACCTTCTTTTCTTTTCGAAGGAAATTTTGTACGGATTCGCGAAATACATCGCCGCGATGTTCAAAATTATTGAACATATCAAAACTAGCACATCCGGGAGCAAGTAATACAATTCCTCCTGTCTGGGCTAATATATCACATCCTTTTTCAACAGCATCATCAAAATCGATAATATCGATCAATTTATCCTGGAGGTGATCGATTTCCAATTGATGACGGATGGTTTTAGCTGCTTTTCCAACCAGGAATACCTTATGGACATGTTCCCGAATGGGTTGAGAAAGCATCCTGAAATCTCCACCTTTGTCTTTTCCACCGAGTATAACAATCATGGGTCCGGGAAGACTTGTAATGGATTTTAAAGCTGCATCCACATTGGTTGCTTTGGAGTCATTAATAAATTCGACATTATGGATTGTTCCTACGGATTCCATCCGGTGTGCGAGCCCTTTAAAACTTGCTAACCCTTCCTGAATGGACGAAGGGGGTACGTTGGCGAGTAAAACAGCTGCTGTGGAAGCCATTATATTTTCTAGATTATGAAGGCCACGTAACGGATTTTTTTCTAACGAAACTTCATGAATGTTTCCATCTTTTCGAATAAAAATTGTATTATTGGAGATCCAGATTGTTGTTTCCTGGGTGGGATTATTTCGAGTCATCCAGATTTGCTGAGCGACCCCGAATAACTGGGGGCGTTTTTCTTTATAGGACAAGGTTATAGCATCATCCTGGTTTAAAATGAGATAATCACTGGCGTCCTGATTTTTTACGATATTAAGTTTTGCTTCATAATAATCATCTAAAGTTGGATATCTATCGAGATGATCGGGAGTTAAATTCAAAATCACAGCGATATGGGGTTTGAAGTCAATAATCTCTTCCAATTGAAAGCTGGATAATTCGAGAACGATTACAGGGTCCGGAAGGGTGATAATTTTTTCGGCTTCTAAAATAAAGGGTTGCCCGATATTGCCCGCAAGAAAACTATTCTTCCCACCATGTACGAGGAGGTGATGGATCAGACTTACAGTGGTGGATTTCCCATTTGTTCCTGTAATTCCAATTATGGGAGCATTGGAATGCTCCCTGATATATTGACAAGCGAATTCGATTTCAGACATGAACTGGATGCCTTTATCACGTAAGGGTTTAAAACGTGGTGCTCTACCGTCTACGCCGGGGCTAAAGATAAGCCGTTGATATTCAGCAAGTTTTTCAAATGCTTGTTCACCTATAAGAAAAGTCACTCCTGCTTCTTCATATTTTTTCTGTTCCTGGGTGTTTTCTATGGGTAGATCATTAAATAATGCAATTTCACCTTTATTGTGGCGGATAAAGAAATCGAGTACACCTTTACCGGATTTCCCAAATCCCAATACGGCGGTTTTAATCATTTTATTCATGCGATAACTCCCGAATGGCATTTTCAAGTTGTATGCCCCTGGATGCTTTAAAGAGAATAACGCTTCCCTTTTGAGCGGACTTGGCAAGGAATCGCCCGGCTTCGGATGCCTGGTCAAAAGTCTGTACACAATGGGCATCGAATCCGGATTCTATGGCTCCCTCTGCAATCTGTACAGCACGCTTCCCAACAGTGATAAGACGGTGATAATTAAGAGAAGCGAAAAATTTTCCAACTTCCCGGTGATATTGTTTTTCATTATCGCCGAGTTCAAGCATATCCCCTACTACTGCAATTTTAGAAGGATGATCTTTATACTCGGCAGAAATCCATTGAAGTGTTTTTTTAAGCGCTTCGGGATTGGAATTATATGTTTCATTTATAATAATGAATTCCCCGTATTTCTCTATCTGCCCACGATTGGACAATGGAGCAACGGTTTTTATGGCTTCTATAATTTCAGGGATTTTCATACCGGTATGGTGTACAAGAGTAATGGCTGCAAAGAGATTTTCAATATGGACGCGGTTAATCAATGGAGTGTGAAACTGGGTCTGATTCCCATAAAAATCAATGGTAAAACGAGTTCCATCATCTACCCTGATAATATCTTTAAGACGAATGTCATTCTGAGGTGAAGTCTGTCCAAATCGAACGATATGCCCACGGGGAGCAGATGGAGAGTTGAGATAATTCATTAGGGGTTCATTATCCCCGTTAACAAAGGCAATATCGTCGGATGCGAGGTAGTTAAGGATTTCTGATTTAGCTTTTGCTGCATTATCTACTGTTTTAAGGAACTCAAGGTGTACTGGAAAGACATTGAGGATAATTGCAGCATTGGGTCGGAGAATATCTGCAAGCAAATCAATTTCTCCAATTCCAGGGTAACTCATGGCAAGCTCAAAAACCGCCGCCTCCTCCTGACCTGTCATGTTGAGGATAGAAAAAGGCATTCCAATCCAGTTATTCCAGTTCTTGTAGGAACGGTAGGCACAGTACTTATGTGCGAGTAACTGGTAAATAAATTCTTTAGTTGTGGTTTTTCCGGCACTTCCGGTAACTCCCACATAGGTGGTATTCCGGTGCTGGTTTCGAACATGACGGGCCAGGAGTTGTGCGGCTTTCAAGGTATCCTCCACGCGAATGAGAGGAACCTTGACGGAGGAGGTGTTGAAATTGTTGTTCACTACGGCACCTGCGCCGGAGTGACTTTCGAGGAGGTTGACATAATCGTGACCGTCGTTATTATCGGCCTTTAAAGCAAAAAACAATGTGTTGGGGTCTGTGATCAGACGTGTGTCGAAATGAAAATGTGAAAAACGAACGCTCGTGCCTGCGCCCGATTTTCCCCATTCTACAGTACCTTCGATTGCTTTTGCTATATCGTTAATGTGTAATTCAGGCATTTTTCTCCTTTTTAATTTTTTCCATAACGCGATTAACGACTTCGTAATCATCAAAATGAATGGTCTTATCTTTGAAGATCTGATAATCTTCATGCCCCTTGCCTGCAATGACTACGAGGTCTCCGGGTTGAGCCATCCTGATGGCTTTTTCGATGGCTAATTCCCGTTGGATTTCAATATCATAATCCCTGAAATCGGGATGGAATCCTCCGATTATATCGGCGACTATATCATGTGGATCTTCAGTTCTTGGGTTATCGCTGGTAATCATGACAAAATCGGCTTTTTGGGATGCAACTTTACCCATTCGTGGGCGCTTCGTTTTATCACGAGCTCCACCGGCTCCGAATACTATTATAATCCGTTTCCGAACAATCTCACGGAGTGAATCGAGAAGACCTTCGATTGCTTTATCGGTGTGAGCATAATCGATTACAACATGGAATTCATCTTTTACAATAGTATCAAGTCGACCTTTAACAGGGGGAAAGTTTTTCAAAACTTTTGTAATATTTTCGCACGATATTCCTTTTATCTCGGCAGATGCAACGGCTGCCATAATATTGGAAAGATTCACCTTTCCAATCAATGGACTTTCTATCTCAATTTTTCCTTTTGGAGTTTGGAGAGTTGCATGAATGCCTCCTAAGGAGAATTTATATTTCAACGGGCGTATATCTGCATTTTCGGAAAACCCATACGTTAAATATTTGCATACCAATTGCTCGAGAATTTTATCACAAACGGGGTCATCCGCATTAATAATGGCCCAATCATCCATTCCCAGACGTTTGAACAGGAGGAGTTTGGCTTCAAAATAATCCTCCATGGTTTGATGAAAATCAAGGTGATCTCCGGAGAAAGAAGTAAATATTCCCTGGGAAAAGGGAATATCATCTACACGATGAAGGCAGAGAGATGCGGAAGACACCTCCATTACGAGGTTTTTGCATCCGTTTTTATGTGCCTGAGATAGGAAATCGAACATTTCAACTGATTCGGGTGTAGTGAGACCTGTTTTAATGGATAAATCTTGTGTAAACATTCCCAACGTACCAATCCGAGCAGTTGGAGACTCACTGTTGTATAATGCATATATAATAGACATAACGGTAGTTTTTCCATTGGTACCGGTAATACCCACATTATACATACGTTGGGCAATATTATTATAATATGCGGCAGCTAACCGGCTTAAAGCAACACGTGCATTACTAACCTGAATCCAGGCGAGGGACATAGGGATATCGGGGAATGTATCATCGGGTTTACCTTCAAAAACAACAGAAGTGGCTCCACGGGAAATCGCATCGGTGAGATACTGAAGACCGTTTTCTTTGTATCCACGGATGGCTATAAAACAATTCCCGGGCTGTATCTTTCTCGAATCGAATTGAATCCCGGTGACGGGTATTTGAAACGAACCACTACCTGCGACGATTTCCATTTGTTTAATTAATTCGCTGAGATTTACAGGATTTTTTTTCATTTTCCTCGCCTATATTTTTTTTTCTTCTTTCTCGGGATATACACCGAGGTGAACCATGATCTTTTCAGATATGGCTTTAAAAAGAGGTGCAGCGACATCACCACCATAAAACTGACCTTTCGGCTCATCGATTACGACAAACATTGTAATACGGGGATCTGATGCCGGAAAAAATCCTCCAAAGGAAGAAATGTATTTTAAAAAATCTTTATTTCTAGAAATCTTTTTTGTGGTTCCGGTTTTTGCTGCAATAGTTACACCGTCTACACGAGCGTTTTTACCTGTCCCACGCTCGACTACTTGAGTCATAATGGAAACCATTCGTTGAACTGTACCAGGTGATAAAATTTTCTTTTGATTTACTATAGGTGTATCTTGAGGATTTTCTTTTACGAGATAGGGTTTCAAAAGATAACCACCTGAAGCTATAACGTTAAATGCCCGAATCATTTGTAATGGTGTGACTCCAATCTCATATCCATAGGCAAGGAAATCAACCGAGACACCACTCCAATTTTTTAAAGGATGTACGATACCTGCTTCTTCATCAGGAAGATTTATTCCGACTTTATCACCGAATTGAAATAACCGGATGCCATCATAGAGTCTTTTCTTTCCCATTCGTTCACCTATTTTGGCAGCACCGATATTGCTGGAATGAACGACAATATCTTCAAAACTCAGGGCACCATATTTGTGTTCATCATAAATAGTAAGGTTCTTTAAATTATAAACTCCTCCTTCGCAGTTGAAAATCTGCTCAGGCGAGCAAAGGTTATTTTCAAGGGCTACGGATGTAAGTATAATCTTAAAGGTGGATCCGGGATGATAAACCATAGACACGGCTTTATTTCGAATATCTACTTTCCGGGCATCGCTTAATTTGTCGGGATCAAACCCAGGATAGCTTGCCATTGCAAGAATTCCACCGGTGCGTGAATCCATAGCGATTACTGTTCCACCTTTGGCTTCGAATTTTTGCATGGTTGCGGAAAGTTCCTTTTCAACAAAAAACTGAATGGAAGAATCAATAGTGAGATATATATCTTTTCCGTCCTCGGGTTCCTGAATATATTGAAAATCAAAGGCTTTTTTCCGGGCATCCTGCTCTATCCTCATCTTACTGACTTTTCCTTTTAATATGGAATCATAGGCATATTCGATTCCATATAAACCTTGTTCATCAATTCCAACAGCCCCTAAGATATGGGATGCAAGACTCTTCTGTGGATAAACCCTCCTAAATTCTTCGAGAAATTCAACATTGGACTCGCAGGGTCCAATTGGCTTGAAATCTTTTAAGGCTTGATACTGCATATCGGTTAATTTTCGTTTTAACCAGATAAACTTCTCTGCTTTATCTATTCTTTTCCTGATTGACTTTTTTTCCTTTGAATCGAGGGGTAATATACCGGCTTTAATCATATCGGTGATCAACCGATGGGAATGAAGGTTATTTTTATTATTTAGAAATGCGGAATAAGCTTTAACAGAGATTGCCATGACTTCGCCATTGCAATCATAAATGGTACCGCGCCTGGAATTCAATTCAACGATTCGTTCAGTTTGAGCATGGATTCGAGAAATATTTTTCCCGTAATCAACAACCTGTACTTTTATGAGTGTTGC
>JAKAGC010000121.1 GCA_021817755.1 Acidobacteriota bacterium
ATATTCGTAATATCCCTGGTGGCAAACGGATTACAGGGCTTCCTTACAGCCGCTGAAAACGCCGCCATCACCGATATCGAATATTTGACGGGAGACGACTTCGTTCAATTACATTTTAAAATCGATAAAATGATTCCAATACCGGATGTCTTTTATCCCCAAAAGGATGTAAATACGATAATCATGATGAGAATGGAAGGCGTGCCTTTCGCACTCTCAAAAGATCGATTCATTTTCGATTCCAACGTGATTAATTATCTTGAAATCATTCGCGGCAAAGATTCGACTGTCGAAGTGATGATTCACCTGAAACAACAGGCGAATTATAGGGTATTTACCAATCCGAAAGGTCTTTTTATCGAATTTCCGAACCTGAAAGGAGAATCCTCCGATACACAGGAAAAAAAGCCCGTCAAGCCAACGGTCAGCGCGAATAATGATAAAAAAGAAAAAGATAACACCAAACCGACGCCTCCTGTTATTAATGCTCCAAAAACCAATGTATCTACCCAACCCACTAAAGTTGCTTCTACATCCAACAAACCGGATACATCAGGGAAAATGGAAATTCAGGATGTATCCGTTATCGAATCGGATGAAAATCATGTAAAATTCCGGGTAACGACGTCAAATCAACCCGATTATAATATTATTCCTATACCGGATACTCCAGCAAGGCTTGCAATCGATCTAAAAAATACACACAGCAAAGCAATGAAAAAATTCATCAACCGGCTTAATGTAAAAACAGTTCGCGGTCAATTAAATACAGCTTCTGTTTACAGGTTGGTATTTGATTTGCAATATTTGAAAGATTACACAGTTACGCCATTATCCGATGGATTGGAAATAGCATTCTTCAATAGTGATACAGGAAAAAAAGAGATACTGGCTTCCAATAATAATGAGCCGAAGCCGGAACCGGTAGCTGTAGAACCTCAACCCACTACTTCTACCCCTGAAATAAAACCGAAAGAAGAAACACCGGTTACAAATACCAATACAGAAAAAACTGAACCGCAAACAGTCACTCCTAAGAAAAATAATAAAGCGGAAAAGAAAAATAGACAGCCTAAAACCGAATCTCCGAAACCTGAACCGGAAAAAATAGAACCTGTAAAAACCGAAGAAGCTAAACCGGCTGAAACTCTTTCTACCCCTATTACGATCACAAATGAAGATTTCTTTGAAGATGAAAAATCAAAAGTTCAAACCAAAGATCAAAAACCTGTAAAAGAACCGGAAAAGAAAATCGATACAGTAGTTGAAAATCCCGATGAATCGAAAACAGAATTACAGGAAACTCTGCCCCAGGATAAAATAATTGAAGGTACGGAAACCCGAAGATATAAAGGCGAATTAATGAGCTTCCGTTTCCATAATGCCGATTTGAAAGATGTTATTAAAACCATTGCTAAGATGGCTAATAAAAACATCGTTCTGGATCCCGGTATTACTGGAAGGGTAACTTCCGAATTAGTAAATGTACCCTGGGATCAGGCACTGGAATTATTTTTGAAGATAAATGGTCTTGCTTATCTGGAAGATGGAAACATCATCCGGATCGGAAGAGTAAAAGACCTTGCAAACGATACGGTAGACCGTGTCAGGTTGCAAATCATCAAACAATTTGAAGGTGAAGTATCAGTTGTGACTCGTACATTAAGTTTTGCCAAAGCGGATGAAGTTGTTCCCTTACTGGAACCTCAGCTCTCTCCTCAAGGTGAAATTATGATCGATAAGAGAATGAACCGGTTGATCATTTCCGATATTCAGGGAAAGATTGCAATTATCGATAAATTAATTGAGACACTTGATTCACCTACACTTCAGGTATCTATTGAAGCCCGGTTCGTAGAAACACGAGCCAATTCGTCAGACAGCCTGGGTATTCAATGGGGATATAATTTATTTATGGACCCTGCCCATGGGAATCAGACAACTTTAAAGTTCCCCAGTACGGTTTCATCCGGTGGAACAGCTGCAACCGGTGGATATGTGGTTAATTTACCGGCAGCCGGAGCTTTTGGTAGTACTGGTTTTTCTTTTGGGAATATTGCCAATACCTTTAGCTTGAACCTTGCATTGTCTGCATTGGAAAGTAAAGGTGAAGCACGCGTTATCTCTGCTCCAAAAACGACAACACAGAATAATAAAGAAGCCTATATCATGTCGGGACGACAAATCCCGTTTCAAACGATTCAAAACAATACGGTTTCAGTTCAATACAAAGCCGCGGCACTGGAATTAAAAGTAACACCCCAGATTACCGCGAAAGATACCATTATCTGCGATCTTGAAGTTAATAACAACTCCGCAGACTTTGCAAATGAAGTCACGGGGGTCGGTGTTCCTATTATCACTCAACAGGTAAAAACGACCGTAATGGTAGAAAACGGCGGTACAATTGTTATCGGTGGTATCTACCAGGTGGAGAACACTTCTACCAAAGATGGAGTACCGTTTTTTAGCAGACTTCCCATATTGGGATCTCTGTTTAAACGGTCTTCCAGTCGAAATGATCAAAGAGAGTTGTTGGTTTTTATAACCCCACGTATTGTGAAGTAGGAGATTAAAAATGCGAATCAAATATTTATTTAAAAAAGTATCATTAGTAATAGTGATGATCGTACTGGTCCTGCATTTCTCCGGTTGCAATAAAATCGAAAATTTCGGCAATTCCGGTTCGATGCTTATCCTGAATAGTATTATGGGAACTGATCTTGACCAGAATGCTTCAACAATTTCATTTTCCGATGTTCTTACTAATGGAAGTGTTTTTGATGATAAAGGGACAATCCAGGTACAGGGAGCATTATTAAATCCGGATCAAACTACGGCATCCACTGCATACCAGGATATTATTATCGATCAAATCGATGTAGAATATTCCCGCGCCGATGGATTAACTGTCCAGGGAAAAGATGTACCGTATAGTTTTTCTCAAAAAGTATCTATTAAAGTTATACTCGGGAAAACAGCCGATATCACGTTCGATTTAGTTCAACATAATGCCAAAACAGAGCCTCCATTGGTTGGATTGATTGATTTGGGGCAGGCACATGTATTAAAGCTGGAAGCCAAAGTGACTATTTATGGAGTCGATGTGGCTGGCTATAGGGTCAAACCAGTAACTGGATATATTTCCATCTGGTGTGCAAACTTTGCCGATCCATCTTAATACAACGGAGGATAGAGCATGAAAAATAAAATATGGCTATATACACTAATTTTAATTGCAGCTTTTGGGTTGCTGAATTTGTCGGGATGTAAGCGTAGCGAAGTAAATGATCCCGGTGTTATTGGACCCGCAGGATTCAGGGTAATTGTTACAGGAACAGCTAATCCTTCTACTCTCTATATTCCTGAAACTAATCCGGAAGTCACTTCCTATGTAAAAGCAAACGTATTAAATAATAACGGTACGCCTGTGGTTGGAAAAACTTTGATATTTGAATCAGGTGGTATCGGGTATTTCAGAAGCTTAATTGATCAACATGCAATGTACAGCGATACAAGAGTTACAGATGCGAATGGTGAAGCAAATATTACTTTTTACGTAACTCGGACTGCTTATGTAACGATGACGACTGTCACTAATATTTCGATTACCCTTTCGGATGATGGGCGATTGGATAATACAAACCTCTCAAATGCATCCGATACGGTTCCTATTTCGATTGTCCCGTCCGATCAATTGGGACTTATTCTCTCCGGTCGAGTAATGATAAGTAACGGACAAGGAGTCGAAGGTGTGGTAATTCAGCTAACAGGTACGGATGGCAATGCCAGCGGAACTGTGATGACTGATAGCAATGGTTCATACGGGTTTTATGTTTCTCCCGGATGGTATGGAACAGTCGAAGCTGTTAGTGATGCACTAAAGTTTGCCCCGGAAAAATATGAATATGTACAAACAATGCCTGTATCCTACAGCCGTTTCGATCTGGATTTCTATGTTGTTCCTGAACCTCAACTGGCTGTCGATAAACAGGTAATCGATATAGGCGGTCTCGGAGGCCAGGTTAAGATCTATGTTTATAATAATGGATCAACGGATTCTATCGATTTTGTAATTACTCCTCAAGATTCATGGATAACAGTTGACCCCGATACGGGAAAAACACCTGTTTCATTTGAAGCGACTATCGATCCGAATACAACTACATCCTCAAGAACAGGTAAAATCGTTATCACTGCAACTACCAATAAAGTTGTAAATAAAACTCTGGAAATAACAATTAATCAGAGTGCAGGACCAACACTGGCCCTTTCTCCTTCTGAAATTGTTGTAAGCGCCAGTAGCTCCGGTACTGTTAAAACCATACTTGTTACCAATCCTTCATCCAGCGATGTTATAACCTGGAAATTGAAGAATGATACCTCCTGGCTGCAAGAGAGCCCTCAAGGAGCAAGTTCAGGGAGTGTTACCGGTTCTACTTTTACAGTAACAATCCAGACGGATAACACAGAAACCTATGATCGAGTCGGTTATATTACCGTACAGGCTGTTGATCCCAATGATAGTTATAGGGAATTGACAGGACTGACTGCGATTTTGAAAGTTACTCAAAGAGGAACAAGTTCCAGGGTCCCTAATAATTGATAATATTAATAATGGCTGATAACAATGGCTGAAGTTACTTTTAATGTGAAAGACGAGCGTATACAGCTCAAAGCATTGGAGGATCTTTTTAAACAAAAGAGGTTCTCTGATGCACTTAATCTCGCAAGACGTTTTAAAGAAGACTTTCCGCGGTCTTTCCAGATTCGGTTTCTCCAAGTTAGAATTCTTAAAGAGTTAAACCGACTGGGTGAGGCTGAAGATGCTCTACGAGATTTAATGCTCGTCTTTCCAAATAATCTAAATTTGCTCCAGGAAATGGGTAAACTTTGTATCGAACGCAATAAATATAATGAAGCGACCGAACACTATAATAAAATCCTTTTCCTGGATCCTTTTAATAGCGCGGCTAAAACGACGCTTGATAAAATAAAATTATTGAAAAAAAGCGAAAAACGGGATACAGGATTCATTTCGTATTCCAGTGAAAAAATTCATCGGGCTGATACGCTTCCGGAATTCGATACGCAGGAATTAAAAAGAAACGTAACTCCTCCACCATCTGAACCGGTGATTAAAACCGTTACTCCAACACCTCCGCCTAAACCACAACCTCCTTTACAAGTAAAGACATCCACACCTCCGCCGCCTCCTGTTTCCAAACCCGTTATCGATACCTTTTCAGCTCCACCTAAGGAAACTTCTCCCGAGCAATTAAAATCTATTACAAGGGAAGATACCCAAAAAGAATTTTTTCCCGAAACTCTAGATGATTTCTCGTTTATGGAAGAAGATACTTCTCCTCATTTTACACTGGAAGAACCGGAATCCGTAGCACATCCGGCATTTCAGGTTCCACCCGAGGAGGAAGAAATACCGAATGTGAACGAGGAAGAAATTTCTGAACCAAATCCGGGAATTCTGTTTGAACCTTCTTTTGAATCGATACAAGAATCTAGATCTGAACCTGGGATTGTGGAACCTCAGAATGAATTCCTGGATGAATTGGCACCCCCTTCTTTTCTTGAGTCGGAGGTTCAGGATGAACCATTATTAGTACAGGATACTATTCAATATATGGATGAGGTTGAGGAACCGTCTCCTACTTTCGATTTCGTCAGGGAAGAAGAGATTCCCGATAATACCCAGTTTTTAAGAGAACAACTGGAATCGTTTGAAGGAGAAGCAGAACCAGAACCGGAAGAAAATGAACCGGAAACGGATTCATCTGCATTATTCGCTGAAAACCCCGAATTCCAAACTGAAAGCGCAGCTGAGCTTTATACGAAACAAGGTCTTTATGATGACGCTCTTAAAATTTATCAACAGCTTTATAATTCCGATAAAAATGAAAAGTTTGCGTCTCGGATCGCCTTCCTTAAATATCAAATAATTAATCGTGCAAAAATCCAATTCCTGGATCGTTTTTTAATTACCATCCGGGAAAAATATAAAGGAGACCAACTTGTTTGAAGATATCTTTACACGCTTTTACCAGGGCAATCATGCGATTAAAGTTATCGGCGTCTGGGGAAAAGATGGCCTGGTACTCGAAAAAAAATTCTTTTCCGATTCTTTCGATCTGAATGGTCATATTGATCTTGATTTTTCCGGAGCTGAACTGGCTGATATCATTACGAAATTGGACCGTACTAAAACGGCTGCCGGATCGTACTTTTTGAAATTAGTATATCGAAACAATGCCCTCATGATTTATTCGCTCACACGTGATTATTTTCTGATGATACTTACCGATAACAATATCCTTGAAGGAAAATTAAAGTTCTATCTCGATCTCTATAGAGATCAACTCATTTCTTTGCTATAATATTATCCCTTGAAACCTTAATTTTTCTTGAAGGAAAACGATGACTGATATAAAAATAAAGAAATTTAAAGTTATACCTGCTGTCCCGGAAAAACTGTCGATTCTTTTCGATATTGCATACAACCTCTGGCTGTATTGGAACCCGGATGTTATTAAACTTTTTATTCGTATGGATGCCGATTTGTGGGATAAAACCCGGCATAACCCAGTCAAGATGTTAGGGGAAATAAGCCAGGAAAGATTGGATGAATTGGCTAACGATGAAGGTTATGTACTGGAAGCCCGTCGAATTCATGAAAATCTCACCGAATATCTAAAGAATATTAATTCGAAAACCAATTCCCCTTCAATCGGATATTTCTCGTTAGAATTCGGTTTGACAGAAGTTCTTCCAATCTATTCCGGCGGTTTGGGAATCCTTGCAGGAGACCATATCAAATCTTCTAGCGATATCGGACTCAAAATGGTGGGTGTCGGTTTACTTTACCAGCGGGGGTACTTCCGTCAGTATTTGAACCAAGACGGCTGGCAGCAGGATTTTTACGATATTAATGATTTCTACAATATGCCCATTTCCGAATTAAAAAATCAGGATGGCACGCCTCTCGAATTTGAATTGAAACTTCCGGGTAGAATTCTTTATTTAAAAGCATGGAAACTTTCTGTAGGTCGGGTTTCCATTTATCTTTTGGATTCCAACATTCGTCCCAATTCCCATAATGATCGTGAATTGACTGCACAACTCTATGGTGGTGATAGAGAATTACGCCTTCAACAGGAGATCATTCTTGGAATAGGGGGTATTACTCTTCTGGACAAACTGGGGATTCATCCGGATGTGATTCATATGAACGAAGGACATTCTTCTTTCGCTATTTTCGAACGGGCCAGACTCCTTATGAAAAAAAATAACCTGTCCTTCGCTGAAGCCAAAGAAGTCGTGCGAAAATCTTCTGTTTTTACCACTCATACACCTGTTCCAGCGGGAAATGATGAATTTTCCCCGGATTTAATTCGAAAATATTTCCAGGTCTATGCGGAAGAATTGGGAATGTCCATCGACGATTTTCTTTCTCTTGGACGCATCGATCCACTAAACGGCAGTGAAAATTTTTCTATGCCTGTACTGGCTATAAGACATTCATCTTATGTTAATGGTGTTTCGAAACTCCATCGCATTGTATCTCAAAAAATGTGGAAAAATTTATGGCGAGATGTGCCGGAAGAGCATATTCCAATTCAATCGGTAACGAATGGGGTTCATCTGGCTACATGGTTATCCTTTGAAATGAATGAAATATTCCGCCGGTATCTAGGGGATAACTGGCAGGAAAAACAAGATAAAAAAGAACTATGGGAACGTATTCAGAAGATTCCCGATACGGAATTGTGGCGAGTACATTGTGCACGTAGACGCCGTCTGATTTATTTCATTCGAAGCCGTTTGGTTCGTCAACTCCAGGAAAAAGGAGCTTCGGAATCGGCTGTGGAAAGCGCAAAAGAAGCATTAAATCCCGAAACGCTTACCATCGGTTTTGCTCGCCGTTTTGCTTCCTATAAACGCGGTGATCTTCTATTTAAAGATTTACACCGGTTAATGAAACTGGTAGATGATCCTTTAAAACCGGTTCAATTTATTTTTGCAGGGAAGGCACACCCTCAGGATAACCCTGGGAAAAATATTATTAAGAATATTATCCACGCCATAAATGACAATCATCTTATTAAACAGATTGTATTTATAGAAGATTATGATATGGATGTCGCACGTTATATGGTACAAGGGGTAGATTTATGGTTGAATAATCCTCTTAGACCGCAAGAAGCGAGCGGAACTTCGGGGATGAAAGTTGCAGTAAATGGAGGCCTTAATCTAAGTATCCTGGACGGTTGGTGGGACGAAGCATTTCATATAGATACTCCTAATGGTTGGGCTATTGGAAGTGGTGAATCTTACGAAAACCGTATACAGCAAGATGAAGTGGAAAGTAAAGCGATATATTCCATTATTGAAAATGATATTGTTCCAATGTTTTACGACACGATCCCGGATGGTCTTCCAAGGCAGTGGATTAAACGGATGAAAAATGCATTTATTTCCATTGTCTCCTATTTCAATACCCATCGCATGGTAAAAGAGTATAATGAAAAATTTTATCTGGATGCAGGTCGAAATTTTCAAACCCTCTGTGGAGATAATTTCAAGTTCACCCGTCAGTTGACTCAGTGGAAGAATGCAATTACAAAACAGTTTTATAGCATTCGAGCTGAAGATATCTCTTTCAAAGAAGAAAAAACATATAAAATAAATGATAAAATCGAAATTTCTGTGGATATTTTTACAGGGTCGATAAAACCTGAAGAAATAAAAGTCGATCTATACTACGGGCATATTGCACATGACCATCTTTTATCGGATACCAGTATTGAAAATTTGAGTACAATCACTCC
>JAKAGC010000122.1 GCA_021817755.1 Acidobacteriota bacterium
TCTATAAATCGACCCACTGCCCTGAAGTAGGCTTCTGTTTTATCCGTTTTCGGATTCCCCACCAAAATTGCATTTCCACCACCACAATCCGTTTCCGCTGTTGCCCCTTCATATGTCATCGATTGACATAAACGCAGAGAATCGATCAATGCATCCATATCCGATGTATAACGATTCATACGTAATCCCCCGATCGTTTTTCCCATCGTCCGGTCATGCAGCGAAACGATCATTTTTAAATCCACATCTTTAAAATAATTGAATATTAATTCTTCGTGGTCTCTTGATTCCATTTCTTCAAAAATTTTCATCCCATCTCCTCCCCATCTTTTAACGTAAACCTCCAGATACAATAATAATCGTTATTTGTGATTTCCGGAGGGCAGCTTATCGCTTCCATTTCAAAGCGGGAGTCTATGGTTTTGGCGAATAATCCATATTCAACGATACCAACGGATTTGCATGGGAAATCGGGAAGCCCTTTTCGTCTTCGTGTCGATTGTACTCGGCAAGTTTTGACTCTATATTCAAGCGTTTTTCCATCTTCTGAAATCGTAATCTGGTCTTCATTTATTGAGGCATATAGCCTGAAACGAAGCGCTCTTCTTAATCCTTCGATTCCCGAATTCTTTCCCAATTGTAAAAATTCGATAATTCGGTTTGCTTCCACTACTGTGAAATTTCTCCAACTTTCTGTATCCAGCTCAATGGCAACATCCATACCGTATTTCTGTTCTGCTGCCAGGAACCAGCAACCATCATGGGCAAGCCAATTCTTTGCATAAATTTGTGTTAACTCAAGTAATTCGTCTCGTGACAAATCCTCTATTTTTTCAACTTGTTTCATTTCTACTCCTTGTTTATTACATATTCCTACGATACTGTCCACCAACCCGGTACAGCGCTTCAGAAATTTGACCAATGGAACAATATTTACTTACTTCCATCAGTTTCTCAAAAATATTTTTGTTATTCACTGCAGTCTGCTGTAACTCATGTAATAGCGTTTCACTCAAATTTTCATTTCGTTTATGCAGATCTGCAATTGTTGCTACCTGGTTCTCTTTCTCTTCCGTAGTAGCCCGGATGACTTCTCCTGGAATAACGGTAGGGGAGCCATTCGTATCTCGGAAAGTATTAACCCCTACGATCGGGTATTCACCCGTATATTTCATATGTTCGTAATATAACGATTCTTCCTGAATTTTACCTCTCTGGTAGTTCGATTCCATTGCACCCAATACACCACCACGTTGAGAAATTCGGTCAAATTCCGTTAAAACCGCTTCTTCCACCAAATCCGTTAATTCCTCTATAATAAAAGCACCCTGAATTGGGTTTTCGCATTTCGCCAATCCCAATTCCCGGTTGATAATCAATTGAATCGCGACCGCACGACGAACCGATTCTTCAGTTGGAGTCGTGATCGCTTCATCATAGGCATTTGTATGTAGCGAATTACAGTTATCATAGATCGCATAAAGAGCCTGTAGAGTCGTTCGAATATCATTGAAATTGATTTCCTGCGCATGAAGTGAACGGCCCGATGTCTGGATATGGTATTTCAGCATCTGACTCCTCGGGTTCGCTTTGTATTTTAATTTCATTGCCTTTGCCCAGATGCGGCGGGCAACACGTCCGATGACCGCATATTCAGGCTCCATTCCATTTGAGAAGAAAAAGGAAAGGTTTGGAGCGAATTCATCGATTTTCATTCCCCGCGATAAATAATACTCCACAAACGTAAACCCATTCGAAAGTGTCAATGCCAATTGAGTAATCGGATTTGCTCCCGCTTCTGCGATATGGTATCCCGAAATTGATACCGAATAGAAATTTCTCACATTATTTTTAATAAAATAATCCTGGATATCTCCCATCATTCGAAGGGCAAATTCCGTTGAAAATATACATGTGTTCTGTGCCTGGTCCTCTTTCAGAATATCTGCCTGCACTGTTCCACGTACACGGCATATTGTTTCTTTTTTGATCTTTTCATATACTTCTTTCGGTAAAACCTGATCACCAGTCACTCCAAGTAAAAACAAACCCAAACCATCGTTCCCATCAGGTAATTCGCCATTATATTTAGGACGGGGTATACCCTTTAGTCTATATATTTCTTCAATTTTTCGCTTTGCTTCTTCTTCCAAACCATTCTCTTTAATGTAGATTTCACATTCCTGATCGATTGCCGTATTCATAAAATATGAAGTCATAATCGGGGCAGGACCATTTATCGTCATCGATACCGAAGTGCTCGGATCGCACAGATGAAATCCCGAGTATAGTTTTTTCGCGTCATCCAAACAACATACCGAAACCCCTGCATTTCCAATTTTACCATATATGTCCGGTCTTCTTGCCGGATCTTCACCATAAAGAGTAACAGAATCGAAAGCCGTCGACAACCGTTTGGCTGGTTGTGCTTTCGATAGGTAGTGAAACCGTTTATTCGTACGTTCAGGACTTCCTTCTCCAGCAAACATTCGAGTCGGTTCTTCTCCTTCGCGTTTGAAGGGGAATACCCCCGCTGTATAAGGAAACTCTCCCGGCACATTTTCCTGAAGATTCCAACGCAAAACATCTCCCCAGGCATTATACCGAGGCAGTGCAATCTTCGGTATTTTATTATGGGAAAGCGATTCAACTTGTGTTTTAATCCGGATTTCGTTATCTCGCACTTTAAAGATGAATTCGTCTCCTTTATAACATTGTACTTTCTTATCCCAATTTTCAAGGATTTTTTTATTTCCACCATCCAAATTGAATTCCACTTCTTTATAGAGTGCTTCCAACTGGTTTTTAAATTCTTTTCCATTTACATTAACTAGTTTGTTTCCATTATCTGAAAGTGTTTCCAGGGTTTGTTTGATTCCGAATAATTTTTGTGCCACCTCTTTTTGTTCATTTGTCCACTCATTATAATGGCGGATTACTTCGGAGATTTCTGAGAGGTAACGGTTCCGTTCAGGTGGAATGATAAAAATCTTTTCCGACATTTCGTCTGTTGCTTTTAATGTCGATTTAAATTCCACTCCTGTTTTTTTCGAAATCTTATTTATTATTGCTTTATATAATTGATTAACTCCAGGATCGTTGAATTGGGAAGCAATTGTTCCAAAAACCGGCAGATGGTTTTCCAGAACTTCGGCATCCCACAAATTGTGATTACGCCGGTATTGTTTTTTTACATCTCTTAATGCATCCATCCCACCACGTTTATCGAATTTATTAAGAGCAACCACATCCGCGAAATCCAGCATATCGATTTTTTCAAGCTGGGTACTCGCTCCGTATTCCGGAGTCATGACGTACAGACTCACATCCGAATGATCCGTAATCTCTGTATCCGATTGTCCGATACCCGAAGTCTCCAGGATTATCAAATCATAACCCGCTGCTTTTAAAATATTAACAGCTTCTCGAACATACAGGGATAATGCCAGATTCGATTGACGCGTTGCCAATGAACGCATATAAACACGGTTATTTTCAATCGAATTCATACGAATTCGGTCTCCAAGCAGGGCACCCCCCGTTCGTCTCTTCGACGGATCCACTGAAATGATACCGATTGCTTTATCAGGGAAATCCATTAGAAAACGGCTCACCAGTTCGTCGATCAATGATGATTTTCCTGAACCTCCTGTACCTGTTATACCCAAAACAGGAGTTTTCGATTCTTTAGCCATCAAGTGAATTTGTTCCAGTACATCCCCAGTTTGTTCCGGGAAATTTTCCGCTGCCGAGATCAAACGTGCAATATCCGAAGGTTTTTTTTCTTTTATTCGTTTGAATTCATTAAGGATTTCATTTCCAACAGGAAAATCACATCTCTGAAGCATATGATTGATCATCCCTTGTAAGCCCATTTCACGACCATCATCCGGGGAATAGACATAAGAAATTCCATACCCATGTAACTCCTCGATTTCGCTAGGAAGTATAACTCCTCCTCCTCCTGCAAAAATTTTAATATGTCCGCATTCCGCTTCATGGAGTAGATCATACATATATTTTAAAAACTCCATGTGCCCTCCCTGATAAGAGGTAATCGCTATTGCCTGGACATCTTCCTGGATTGCGCAATCGACAATTTCTTTCACCGAACGGTTATGACCGAGATGGATAACCTCGCAGCCCGATGCCTGGATTATTCGGCGCATTATATTGATAGCCGCATCATGACCATCGAATAAAGAGGCAGCCGTTACCACTCGAATTTTGTTCAGTGTCTGATATGGTGCTATTTCTTTTGTCATCATGATCTCCAAAGTATTTCAAAGAATTGGTTTTTAGTGTTATTCTATTATAGCCCATTCTCTACAATTGTGCAAGGCCTTGTTTCTCGTTCCTTTCTCCTACTCATTTCATTTTTTTTACACTTTTTAAATTTTCCTATTTTTTTATTTTCATTATTAATTTTTTCATTGAAAAGTTGGAGAAAAAATTTTGTTAAATCTGTTTGCCTCCCCAAAAATTGTGATCTGAATCTTCTTGATCTTCTTTAATTAACATTTATTTATTTTTTATTTGAAGTTTTTTTTTTTTTATGTTACATTTATGTATTAAAAATATAATTAGGAGGAAATGAAGATGGGGCAAGATCCTGAAATTATAGCATTGAGTAATGCGTATGAATCATTAAAAAAAATGAATAAAGCACAGGTTTTTCGCATAATAACCTGGATAAGCGATAAATTTGGTCTATCGCAAAATTCTATCAAAGATGAAAGATTACTTACTTATGCTGAAAATCTGACCGAGGAAAATACTTCTGATCTCTATGATAAAAAATACTCTGGAAAAACCGGGATTAGAAAATCAGAGACAGCCTATAATGAAACCATTGATATGAATGTAGCATCTGAAGAATTTAAGAAAAGAAGAGTTAGAAGAAAAGGTGAAACCGATACCACCACTTCAGAATCCAAAACCCCTCCTCAAGAGTTAAAAGATTTCGATTCAACAGAAGAATTGTTTAAATATGTTAAACCCAGGAAATTATCAGAAAAAGTACTCCTTATTCTCGGTTATCTAAGGGAAAAACATAATTTCCAGGAAACTACCAGTAATGAAATTACTACCAGATTGAAAAAAGTCGAAAAAAATATTAAATATATCTCTTCAACTGTAAATAATCTGATTCGGTTTAAATCCAACATGATTACTGCTACTAAGAAAAATGATGTGAAACAAACCAGGAAAAAAATAATGCTGACCGATGAAGGGCTTGAATATGTAAAAAAAATCGTTTCCAATTCTTTAAAATAATTATAACTATTTCATTTTATTTTATACCAGAACATATTATAATTATTATCTAGATCCAAATAAAAAAAGGAGAAAATACAATGTCCGGTGAAGTTATCGATGTTCATATCCATTTCGGAGCACCCAGTGATCCCAATGATCCCAACGGGTGTTACTGGTCAAAAGAATTTGAAAAAACCATTACATATTTTGCTATGCGTCTGGTAACCAAAACTCTGTTTACAAAAGTCACAATCGAAAAAGTAAAAGAACACTTATTAAAAGCCATAGGAACTTCAAAAAAAGTACAGAAAGGTGTATTTCTTGGATTAGATCAGGTTTATGATACTGATGGTACTCTTCGAAAAGATTTAACAAGTTTGTATGTTGCCAATAATTATCTCGCCAACCTTGCCAAAGAAAACTCCCGTGTATTATTCGGTGCTTCTGTTAATCCTTACAGGAAAGATTGGGAAAAAGAATTGGATTATTGTTTGGCCAATGAGGCTGTATTATGTAAGTGGCTTCCATCTGCCCAGAATATTGATCCTTCACATGTAGAATGCATTCCTTTTTATAAAAAACTTGCTCATCATAATTTACCTCTACTATGCCATTGCGGCCCTGAATACTCTATCCCTCCATTTGATGATCAACGACAGAAACTTAATCATCCCTTACTCCTCAGAAATGCCCTTGATGAAGGCGTTACTGTTGTTGTGGCACATCTTGCACTTCCTTTATTTATTACTGATAATAAAGATTATCTAAATGAATTATTCCAATTATTTAAAGAAGCCCCCGGAAAAAATTGGAAACTCTATGCTGATATTTCTGCCATGTTATTTCCCAATCGAAGTTTCGTACTTCAAGATGAATGGAATAACATCCCTCAGGATCGTTTAATAATGGGAAGCGATTATCCAATCCCCATGTCGGATTTTTCAATTACAAATAGTTCTAACATAATTACTCGAATTAAATTATTTTTTAAGACATTATTTATGTCCAACCCCATTGACAAAAACTATGAATTATTAAAAGGGATTGGATTTGATAATTCAGTATTTACAAGGGCATCCGAATTATTTGCTAATATAATTAGATAGAAAATATTTAAAAAGTGTTCAGTTTATGAGGGGTAAGAATCTAAATTCTTACCACCCTCAACCCTCCATCATGTAATTCTTTGAAAAATTCCAATAGATATTCATTTTTTAGAGTTCAAGTTATGATATTGCTCTATCGGTATCTTTCCAGTCTAATTTCTGAGGAACCAGAAACTTTAAATTGATCGCCAAATCCAGGAATAGCATAACGAAAAATAGATCCAATTGCATCTAAAAATTAAAACTTTTTAATGTAAATTTCTAATAGACTGGTCATATATATACTTTATAATATTAAGTGTCTAAAATTTTATTCAAAATATATCAAGGTTTAATATCAATTGAAATAATATAAATATACCCCTTATATTTAAAAGTTAATTCATAATTTCCAACAAAACCCGGTCCCGGGATCCAGTAAAATCTTCCCTCTTCTTCATCTATAGTTGAACCTGCCGGGAGTTTCGATAAAGCTATTACTTTTTCTTCAACTCCATTTTTCTTTGATGGTCTATTCTCACTGAATCCAATTTCCACTCGTTCCAATTCCTTTAATTCAATTTTCAGAATGCCGCTTTCATTCGGGTAAATCCATTCCAAACCTTCCTTTTCATTATAACCTTTTTTTATTTTTAAAGGCCAGGTAGTATTTATTGGGTAATTGGTACCATTAGATATTTTTTCCATAGATTCCCGAGCACTAACATCAGTATTTACCCAGGGATTTTGAATAGAGAAAAAACGGCTCCCTATACCTCCGATATTCCCATAATTATCAATGGCAGTCCAATGAATCGAATGGATTCCGTTCGAAAACATAGTCGTGTTTAATGAAAAATAACCTCCTGCACCCTTACTGTTTTTATATCCCGGGAAATACCCAGCAATATCTTCACGGTAATTATTATATCTTGGATGTCCAATCGCTTTTCCATCGATCCAGACATTAATAGTCGCCCCATCCTGGGCAATTATACCAGGAGAAGGTGTTAGCGCCCATCCCGCATTCATGTACTCGCTTCCCCTTATCCATTCTCCCGGTGAAGGTGTATCAATAGCTCCAAATGGCATTGATGAATCCTTATTATTGCAGATAATCGTATGTGAACCAAGTGTGACTCCGTTTCCTTCAACATCCCATGCCTCTGCATACAAAGTAAAGGTTCCATTTCCATTATTAGGAAGCATATTCGTTAACAACACATACCCCCATCCCGAACGGTAACAATCCGGGTAATCCCCATATATCGCTTCAATATCCTTACGCGCCCCTTCAACAAAAATTGCATCTCCAATATAAATTTTTTCCCCCTCTTCTCCCTCAACAGCAGCTCTATAAATTTTTACCGATTCTATATTAACATCGTCCAAAGCCCATCCTGTAACCGGGATACTCCCGCTTACTATAACCCCATCCCCGGGAGTCTCAAAGTACCCGAAAGGAGCTTCTCCCTTTTCTACGATTTTTAATGTCACATCGATTTCTGTTGGAGAATTCAGTGCACCCAGAGCTATAATTTTTATTTTTCCCTTATAGGTTCCTTCAGGCATATTTGAAGGAGATATCTGCACTTCTAACGTCCCGCTTCCCACTCCCTGTGGTGGAGTAATCATTAACCAATCATCAGTCGTAGAGGCAGTCCATTCGAAAATACCATTTCCCCAATTCGAAATTTCCACCCTTTGCGCATAAGTATATTTATCTCCTACCCGTGAAAAAGTGAGACTGTTTCTATTTACTACCAGGGAAGGAGGGACCATATTGTCCGAAATCGCAAGCGTTACTACCGTATATCCTTGTTTACAGCAACTATTAACCGTTTTGAAGCTGATTATCGCGCGGTAAATTCCTCTAGCCATTCCCATTGTGTTACATTTCACACCAATAACTCCACTCCCAGTTCCAAAAAATGGTGTCAATTCAATCCATGGATGATCCGATGAGGCAATCCATGTCAGCCCTTCGCTCCCACCTTCTCCTTCTGCATCCACATATAATGTTTGTTCCCCCGGAATAGTACCCACCCCCGTTTCAAAATTCAATGTGTCACTCGCAGGAACCACCCCTTTTGAAGTCAAATTTTGAATAGAAAAATAGCGATCTGAGAAACTCTTTGTATCACCTTGCTTCATACGAATCCGGTAACCATCACTGCACGCGATATTCGATGGAATTTCCCAAATGTAACTACCCATAACTGCTGAAACTGTGGCAATCTCTGTACAAAAAGTACTCCCCCTTAATAAATCCAGCATCACCTCCCCAACAATTCCTCGTTGCATCCAGACAATTTTTATTTTATCGTTTTCACCCACTGTATAAAGATCATCTCCATCAGGTGACACTATCGTAATACCCGTAGTAAGATTGTCGCCAATTTTAAATATAAATAAAGGACTGCTTATTCCATTTGTCATGTACAACCATTCATG
>JAKAGC010000123.1 GCA_021817755.1 Acidobacteriota bacterium
GACCTAAATAAAAAACATCATATGGTATACTGGAACCCTATTTTTCATCCTGCTCCCAATTATGGTCACAGATACAATAAAAGGCTTGAGTACCAAGCCAGTGAAAACTTCAATTAAAGTCCATTTTCGCTTCAGAAACCGTTTATTTTCCATTGATTCGATGGTAATGGACCTTTTTTGAACCTTTTTCCCTGGGCCAAATTTCGCAGCACAAAAGGAGCCGTCAAGCTTCATATGCGTTTGGATCATGAAGGCTATTTTCCCTCTTATGCATTAATAACTGAGGGTAAGATTGCAGATATTCATTTTACACGTCTGCTAGACCTACCAAAGGATTCGATTGTGGAAATGGATAGAGGCTATAACGATTATGAATTGTTTGCCAAGTGGCCAAACAAGAAAATCTGGTTTGTTACTCGCTTGAAAAGCAATGCTGTCTACAAAATCATTGAGGAAAAGAATACCCCTCAAAAAGGAAATATTATTTCTGATCAGGTCATCCGCTTAACTGGAAATGATGCAGAAGAAAAATGTACTCATCCATTGCGATGAATTGTGGTTTGGGACGAAAAAAATAAGCATGATCTCCAACTTCTGACAAACCATATGGAATTTGGTTCCACCACAATTTCTGCAATATACAAAGACAGGTGGGAAATTGAATTGTTTTTTAAGGCCATCAAGCAGAATCTGAAAATTAAGACATTTGTGGGGACCAGCTTAAATGCTCTCAAAATTCAAATTTGGACAGCACTCATTGCGATTCTTATAATCAAATACTTGCAGTTTATAGCAAAAATGAATTGGTCTATATAAAATCTGGTAGCGTTACTGAGACTGAATTTGTTTATGTACCGCAATATTAGGGCATGACTCAATGATCCATTTGAAATACCCCCTGAAGGAGCGGAGGAGGAGGTACAGTTAAAACTGAATTTCCCGGTTTAGGACAGCATAATAATAAAAATCGAATAAAAATCAGGGAACCTCATTCTTAGTAGGACAAATCTTGTCCAAAAAAGCATGAATTAATGGGAATGGTATATTTAATTTTTACGCGTTTTGGACAGCAGTGAATTATAATAGAATTTTAACCAAACTAAAATAAAAATTAATTTAAAGAATTTCCGATATTACAATTTTAATGGTGCCGTTTCTTTTTCCTTTATTTAATACAATTGGTTCTGATACTCTATCTACAAATTTATATCTTCCATTTTCATCATTGATTATCCAATGTTTAACCGATTTAATGTTAACTAATTTAGGAACGTTCAGAGGAATTTCAATTTCATTTCCCGGTATTTTTTCTATAATCTTTTCATCTATTTTTAAAACACCGCGTCCAATGCTTGTCAATTTGTCATTTTGTGATTCTATTCCTTTAAAAGCTGATTCGATAAGAGCTGAGCCGGTATCAGCTACAACACTACCCAAACCGGGAATTGTACCGAAAGCCGTTTTGACTGTAACTCCCAAAATTTTACTTAAAAAATTAAGAGCTTTATCTGGTTTTTGAACAGTACTAAGATTAAATTCTAAATATGATTCATCCTCAATTTCTTGCTTAAAAAGCAATTGAGTTTTAAACATTTCCAATTCCAATTGTTTTTTTAGTTCAAATTTTTCCAAATCGAACAAATTTAATGATTCAATTTTATTTGTTTCTTCCGCTAATTTCGTACTAAAATATTCTTTATCGTCTATTAATGGTAATTCCAAAACTGATCGAACTGAAGAAATACCAATTTTTGGCTTTATCCAAATCGCTTCGAAAAAATTTGAACCTTCCTTCTCATCTTCGAATACTCCATTTTCAAATATTTTGATTTCTTTGAGAACAATTTTAAATTTGCGGCTCATTTTCTCACCTCCAGAATATTAATTATTTAATCTTTCCTCTATCATTTTGATTGCTATTATTAAAAAAGTCAAGTGTTTTAGCTGAATATTTTTTCTCTATGAATTTTAGTACATTATTTTATACGGTGATTTTCTTCGATAAATTGGGAATGCAATTCTTCCGAAGAATAACGCAATATAATCAATTACTTACCCATACTTATACTTTAAAAAGATTTTCTTTATTTTTATTCTATCCCTTCTGAAAAGAATCTCCATTAATTTTATGCCACCCTTAACAAATAAAGTGAAAATCATTGAACATTTAACGAACGTTTGGACTTGAAACGAGATTAATCTCATTCGAAACTAAATTAATTACACTGCTAACTAAATTAACCTTGCTTTCACCCCGGTTAATCTCACTCAAAGTTAAAACGTCCTCTAAAATTACATGATTAATCTCACTCAAAGTGTAATTAACCACACTTTTTCTTCCGTCATCCTCGTTCAGAGTTAAAACGTCCTTGATTTTTCTATCGTCATCCTTACTCAGTACCCCAATTCATTACATATTTTTACTAATTAACCACACTTTTTTGTTCAATATTAATTAGCTTTTCTCTAACCTTATAATTCATGACTAAAACAATTATATTTCATCAATCAATAATCATTTCCATTAACTCTTCAATAACTAATCGAACTCAATGCTTAACTAAAATTACACGGGTAATGATTCCTTTTCAATCATCCTCGATATAAATTTTATTTTCAATTATCCCCCGAACTCCATCACTGAAGCAAAAAGACTCAACTATGATACTCCAACTACAATTACAGGGGTTTTAGTCCGGGATACTAATAATTAATAACGAATCCAACGGATTTATTTTGTTGGATTTAAAACTTTAGGTATCAATAAAATTCATTCCAATTATGATTTTAGCCTTGAGGATATTAATTCATGTAGTTTTTTAAAATCTTCAGGCTGCTTTTTTAATGGTTTTTTTAATAAATCTTTGATTATTTCGTTTAATTTTTCTTTTCCTTGTAAACTTTTTCCTTGAGCATCTTTAATCTGAAAACAATTTTTTATAATATTGGGTAATACTTTCTTGCCTCGTATCATTTCAAGCCATTTCCCGCTACCAAATTCAATTGGGTCTTTTCCACCGGTCATTTCCAAAATACTATTATTAAATCTCATACAAATCTCATCTTTTTCTATTGTATCTATGACCTTATCTTTTTGAAGAGAGAATTCTTTTGCCTCTGTTAATTTTATTAGTGCGGATTCTTTAGTTTGAAAATCAAAAGGATTTGTGAATAATTTTATCCAATTTGCCTTTAAGTCTTCTCTAATTGAGATCAAAACCTGATTTGCTGCGTCGATATATAGTCTTTCAGTGCAAAATCGAATTATTTCTTTTTTTAATTGGTCCTGGGAAACTACCAAATTAGTAGAATGACTTATATATTCGGGTATCAAGAAATAATTCTCTATTTCGCGTCGATGCCAGATTAAGAGATTTGATTTATCAGGATCAGGAAAATTGTCCCAACATTTTTTTACAAATTCGTCATCATAATGATCGCGATCGATCAGAAAATAATAATCAGGATGATATTTGAATAATCCTTCGGCTGCACTTCTAATATTATATGATGGCCCCAAAGGTTCCACTCGGATTTTTTCCTCTAATAATGTTCTTAAAACAAGCGGGTCTATCGCATCAGAATCATTACCTTCAACAAATAAAACATGCCTGGCGCTTTGTAAAATTTCCGAAGGTGAGGAGGGTTTTTTTGCTGTTATCATTTTATTTCGCCCTAAGTTTTTTCAAGAAGGATACGTCTATCTTCATCAACGGATGAAAAAATTTCTTCCGAATGAGTGGCAATAATGTATTGATTTTGAGGGGCTAAATCGAAAACTTGCTTAACAAAATCACGGTGCCATCCGGCATTCAAATGAAGCTCAGGCTCATCGATGAGGACAATGGCGGGTATATTTTGAGTGTGGTACCATATTAAAAATAGTGTTGATATGATTTCTTTTTGGCCTGAACTCAATCCATCAAAAGTAAAAGATTCCTTTTTATTACCTGCTGGATAAATACGAAAATCAACGGTATTGTCTTTAGATGGTCGAAGTTTTTCGATCGTACCACCGGCAAAGCGTTTTACTAAATCATTGAGTTTTTTTAGAATATCGCCTGCATGCTCATCTTCTTCTGTTTCGAAAAGTTTGGCTTGTCCCATCATAGAACGTAGAACCTGTAATTTAAATGTACTGGATGGGTATTCATAATCAGACCTATAAATAGAGTGTCGAAGATTCATTCTCTCTCCGTCGATCATCATTGACAAAGATGGATATCCTTCTTGAACTTTCCTATAGCTGTGAAAATATAGATAGGGAGGGGATATCAACGGTTCTGAATTAAGACCGATTAGAGAATTCAGAAAACGTTGAACCGATTTCACTGGATTTATCTGAGCCCACTTTCCTATGTTTTTAAAAGCTGCAGTATTGCCATTAATTTTTACTTTTCCATTCATCTTAAGCTCGATACTTAGATCGAATTCTTTATCATCAATTGTAAATATTCCATTGATGTAAGCTTCATCTTTTCCTGAACGGATAAGTAATTCAGGAAGATTAATGGGTATATTCGGATAATTTCCTATTTCAAAGGGTTTTTCGTCGAAAAAAGTTGCAAGGAATAATAATGCGCAGGATTCGAGAACAGATGTTTTACCATAACCGTTTTTACTTCCCATTAAATATATATCGGGAGAATTTGCCATACGGGGAGAAGGGAAACGAATATCCAATTCGTCAAGAATTTTAAAATTTTTAACCTTAAGGTGACGAAGTTTTATTCTATCTCGCTGTTTTTTATCGGTCATTACTACCCTCCAGCGTTTCATATACGGGCATATTTTCGGAAATGGTTTTATTTTTTATAAGAAATGCTAAAAATAAAGTTGAAAACATTCTATTCATTATATTCATAATGATATTTTAATGGAAATTTATAGGAAATTCAATAGGGGTAAAATTTTTGCCTTGGGTATGCAGCTCTTCAAAAATACAATATTTCAATCTTCGCCCTTTATGCTATCATAAGTTTATAAAAAGGGACGCAGTCCCCCTCAGTGTCCTCTGTGCTCTCTGTGGCTATAGAATTCTTTTTAAAAAGTGTCCTCAGTCCCCTCTGTGGTTAGTTAAATATTAGTACTCTTTCATTAATGTCAAGGATTTGTAATCCTTCTTAAATCCGAATTCACTAAGTACCTGCCTATACGGACTGTCCAATACGGGTAACTGATTGACTGTCTCTACGGCAATGTATTTTATGGGCTGAAATTCCCTTCCTACTAACACTTTAAAAAACTCTAAATACCTGGGGATTGACGGATTGTCGGGCTGTACTTCAAATACCAACTCCTTACCATTCTTTTTGGAAACAAGTACCAACTGCTTTCCATGAAATACAAGATGAGTGGTGGTTAGCCGGTGGGGAAACTTAAACCGTAACTCTTCCAATTGTATGCCACATGGAGAAATGGGATCGGCTGCATTCATCCAATATACGGCATCGGTTTCCAATGGCCGCGAGAGAAGCCCTATTACAGACGGAAGACAAAATTGAAGCCCAGGTACGGATTTAAAAAAATGACCGGATACGATTTCACCGGATAACTCCATTAACCTTAACACAGGAAATACGACAGACCACCGGAACAAGGGTAACTCATTCCATAATAACTCCCGAAATAAAACCGGATACCGCATAAATAACTGCCTTACCCTGTCTTTTATAAGTTCTTGTGCATCGAGAGCATCGATGGGACTTTGGGAAGACTGGGGCAAGGGATACCAATTGCCTGCAAACGGACGGGATGACTGCCACCGGTTAAAATTAAACCGCCTGGAATGATGAGTCTCCTGCATTTGTGGGGCTTCTTCAAGCTTGAAACGGTTCATGATACCGGTTCGTAAGACTTTGAAATTATCATTGGTGATCTTTCCTTCCCACGCCATTTGCCAGATGGCGGGTGCAAGCTGCCTTGAATCCTGCTGGGTGGTTCGTGTTAAATCGGCGAGATCGAATTTCCCACGAGTCTGACTGAATATCTTTTCAAGGAGCTCCCGGCTACTTACAGATATTGCCTCTTGCTGCTGATCCTCTTCACCGGATTCCTCGGGTTCAGGGGGGTCGAAGAGAGAAGCAAATAACTCGTAATCATTCTCGAAACAAAATGAGATTCGCTCCTTTCCACATCCGAACCATACGAGAGGATTCTCTTTCATCAAGGTGTCGAGCCAGGAATTGTAATAGGGTTTCAACCGGGCAGGGAAGATATCGGTTTCCCATAATCCGGCTTTGGCTGGATACCCGAAGAGAGTCTCTATGGTCTGCTGGAATTGGGGGATACCTTCTGTGGGAGAAGTTAATTGGTGATAAGTAGCAAGAAATAAGGGAAATGCATCTATGTCGAGGGGCTGGATAGCGGGCCGGGCCTGACTGCGCCTGAGCCTTAATAATATTTCAAGATTTCCTGAATCACAGACTTCTATTAATTTTATGTCCTGGTGATCCTGGGGAACCTCTGAAATATATTTATTTAATGAATCTATATAACTGGGGATTTCTTGGGGAATTCGGAATTCATCGATGATGACGCGTGCGTCTTCTACAAGATTCTCCATAGAGGTTTGAAGATATTGAGATGGAATGTGGAGGACATGTGAAATATAGTGGGGAGAAACGGGGCCATAAAACTGTAACCACTGACTGAGAAAAGGAGTTAACGATTCACTGGTATCATTGGCTGGGATACGAAGTGCACGGGTAACTCGAGAAAGATTTTCGAGTGCGATATAAGCGCGAATGGTTCCATCTTCGTTTTTAAGGATATGGACTCGATCTTCTATGGACTGGAAGAGTTGGGACATGGGAATTTGTTGATCGAGTTCAACCGCACGGGATAATTCTTCCCATTCATGATGGGGTATGTATAAACGCTCCTTGAGCCATTGGAGAAGTTCATCGGGAGAAGTAGGTGCATAACCGGGAGCGATGCGGTGGAGTTTCTCCCGGAAGGTGTTAAGTAGTTCTTCTGTGAAACGGGGGCGTAAATGAGATGAATACATAACCTCTTTTAATAAGGTATCGCTTAATCCGGTTTTAAGTTTTCCGTGGGGTTCATCATCGGCATACATGTACTGATTGGTTTGACGCCATAAGATATTGTGAGTAAATGGAGATGGGGTCTGGGTCCGAACTTCGGTAATTTTTATCTGTTGGGTGTGGATTTCTTCGAGTAGGTTCAATAAAATATCGATCTCAAAGTCATGGTTCATGCATTCACGCCAGGTTTCAAGCAGGATGGGAAAATCTTCGTATCTGGATACGGCTTCGAGTAGTTTCTTGGAACGAAGACGGTTGAGCCACAAGGGCATCCTCCGGCGAAAACTCTGACGGGGTAGAAGAAGGGCACGCTGGGCATTCTCCCTGAACCTGGCTCCGAAATACCCTGTTCCTTCGAGTTTATTTCTAAGGAGTGTGCGTACTTTATGGGGGGGGACAAGGGATAAAATATCGGAAATGCTAAATGAATGGGGCAAATTTAAAAGAATGCAGTCGTTGTTTACGAAAACGACGAGGGGATAGTTGTACTTTTCCTCCCATGCGGCGGCTATTGCATAAGCAAAAGGGCGGTTTACGGGGCCTCCCCAGAGGGTGTGAAGTACAGTTTGCTTGGCATCGCTGCGATTAACGGGGTCCTGGAAGTGCTCTACAAGAATATGATGCCGGTGGGGGAGTGGGGCACGGGTTTCGTGTACCTGCTGCTTAAGGTAAACAATAAGTTCCTGTGCGGCCTGGGGAGTCATGAAATGCTCTTTCTGAAGCTGATCGATAAAGTGGGGGGATTGGAGGGATTGGTGGGCAGCTTCGAGAAATTCCCCGATCTTTTGAGAAAAATGGTACGACCGGTTAACATCATCGGCACGCCAGAAAGGAACAACAGAATCGGGTTTACTAACGGGTGTTACTTCGACATCATTGGGAGTGATTCGCTGGATTCGCCATGCCTTGTTCCCGAAAGGAAAGGCATCACCGAGTGAACGTTCCCAAACGAATTCTTCGTCGAGTTCTCCAATTTTGGCTTTGGTATCTGAAAGACGTAAATTAAAATAACCGCGGTCGGGAATAACACCACCGGAAGAATAAAGAAGCATGGGGACACTGTCTCTGGCACGTGCGGTGTTTTTGATGCGGTCGACGAGGAGCCTGGGATTCAATTCCCTGATACGGGAATCGGCATACCTGCCGGCAAGCATCTCGATCACGAGATCAAATTCTTTGCGGGATAAATGATGAAATGGATAACTGGCTCGTATTTCGGCAAATAACTGATCGATATCCATGGCCTGAGGTACGGTCATGGATAGGATGATCTGGGCAAGAACATCGAGTGGGGCCTGGAGAGGTTGAATGGGTTCGATGTCGGCTTTCTCGACCTGGGGGGTAATGACGGCAGCATCGATTAATCCATGAGGATGGAGGGGATAAAAGATACCGCTGGAAACCTGGTTGACGCCATGACCGGACCTTCCGATCCGCTGGATAGCTGAAGAGATAGAATAAGGAGCCTGGATGGATACGACTTCATCGACGGAGCCGATGTCGATACCGAGTTCGAGAGAACTGGTGGCTACGATGGCAGATAATTCACCGTCTTTGAAACGTTTTTCGACTACGGAACGGATTTCCTTGGATAAGGAACCATGATGGGAATAAACGGTTTCATTTTCATTATTATCTTGGGTATTGCCTTCATTAAGCCAGCGGGTAACCTTTTCAACGGTGCGTCTGCTGTTG
>JAKAGC010000124.1 GCA_021817755.1 Acidobacteriota bacterium
CAAGAGGTTCTTCTAAGCAATAGATAGAATAACCGAGCTTTTTATCCTGTAATTTCAGATGATTTGGTTTATCGAAGGTGATAGTATTTATTTTCATTTCAGTGGGAAGTAAAACATGAACGGCAGTAACCGGGACTTTATTTTTGTTTTTTAAAATATAATTTCCTACTAATGTGGCTTTTCGTTGATAGGGGTATATCTCGACATTGGCTTTTACATCAATTATACGAGGTTGGGGAAGGTGTTCATATTGTTTGTATTGCTTTTCATACCTGACTTTTTCTTTTTCTTCGTCAGTTGTTGTCTTAAAAGGATTAAGGATTGCAGTATTGTAATAGATAATTCCACCGGAAATTAAAATTATGATTAGAGCAAATAATGAGACATAACGGGGAATAGGTGTGAACAACTGTTTTGCTTTTTTGAGTCGAAGGATAAAATGGGTATCGGTTCCACGAATTCGGAGCAAATAAGCGAGAACAGCAAGGAGTATTGCAAATGCACCCCAATAAAGTCGAAAGAGAAATAAAGGACCGAGAAAATGACCGTATCCATTCATATCAGAATAAATATAGGATGTGGATTCCGGGAATATATACAATTTATTTTGTAAGCCGAAAGCGGGTAAGAAATCGACACCTATATAATACATAATCATGATGAAGTGCCCCGCATATTTATTATTTACAATAACATGCACAAAAAAGGCCAGAACGGTATAAATCATATATTCAGATAATCGGATACCGAATAATTCTTTAATATATAATGGAATTTCAAAATTGAAATAACCGAGCGAAATTTGGATTAAAATACCACAGATTATTAGAATAAAACACATTAGAACTTGAACGAGGAGGAGACTGAAAATTCTTGAAGTAAATATGATACCATCGGGAACAGGAAGGGTATCAAAAATTTGAGAGAATCTTTTATCCCTATCTCGCCAAACAGTTTCGCCTGCATAAAAGGTAAGAATTATGACGATAAAAAGCATAAAACTTGCGCCACTTATTTCAAGTACAGAATAAGTAACAGGATAAACGGAGGTACCGGATATTTTTCCAAGATTTTGCAATCCGACAATAATAGTAAAAACAGCACCGAGGAGAACGATTACAATAAAATAAACATTTTTAACAATACTAAAAAACTCTGTTTTTACGAGTTTGAAAAATTGTTTTAGATATAAATTGAATGAAAAAACGGGTTTTACAGATGAAAAATTAAAAGAAGAAATAAAAGTGGGGCTTATTTCTTCAGACACTTTTGGAATTTTTCTTGTTTTCTTTTCGGATGCAAAATAAGAAAGTTTGAATTTCCGGGTTCCAAACCATAGAATGATGAAACCTACAGATATCCAGAGAATACGGTTTAAGAGCATTTCACCACTAAAAGGTACAAGCAGGGTATTTTTTTGAACCGGAGTCCAATATCTGGTCATTTTAAGGAGAGGTGCATTTCCAAGGGGATCAAGAAGTGAAGCGATGAATCCATTGGTCATATCGGTGAGAAGATTTCCTGCAAGCAAATATCCTACTAGAAGACCTACAGCCGACATATAAACAGGCATACGTTTTCGAAATACAAGAGCGAGAGAGTAAAAAATGGAACCGGTAAAAAATAAATTGGGAAATATAGCGATCAGGTAAGGTCCAATATAAGCCATAAGACTGAAAGAACCGAATTTTTCAGCTTGTACAAAAGGCATTAGGGATCCGAGAATGGCGCCCAATGCAAGACTTGAATAGATGAACATTAAAACTGTAATGTTCCCTAAAAATCGTCCTCCAATATATGAGTATTTGGGAACCGGATAGGAAAAATAGAGAGTATACGATCGTTGCTCGAAATCCCGATATGCAGCATTCCCCATCATTCCAGCTGTAATCATTAATCCGAAAAAACTCATATTGGAAATTAACAAATAAATAATATAAGGGGCATTGGCAAGGATAGCCCCCTGTCCCCCATCGGCAACAGACGCTCGAAAGGATTTAAAAATCCCTCCCATGGAAAGGGTTATTATAAAAGATAGAACAAAAAAAATTCCAAAGTAAACATAAGTTGAAATCCTTTTCATACGGTTTTTTAATTCGAATTTAAATATTTCGTAGAACATGAACTCACTCCATTTTACTGGGTTAATTTGGCTGATTTAATATGCGAAAAATAGACATCTTCTAAGGTGGGATCAACAGAAACAAAGGAAGGATCAGGAGAATTACAGGTAAAGACATGAAGCATTATTTTCCCGGAAAAGAGGTTGGTTGAAATAACATTAAAGTTCTGTTTATATTGGTTCAATTCATGCTTTTCAATCACTTTTTTCCATATCTTCCCATTCAGATCCGATATAACTTGCATAGGTTCGCCTTTAAGTAAAACCTGGCCTTCATGGATAATGGCCATATTGTTACATAATTCACTAACATCATCTACGATATGGGTTGATAAAATTACAATCATATTTTCACCAATTTCAGATAACAAATTTTGAAAACGTTTTCGCTCTTCCGGATCAAGTCCCGCAGTGGGCTCATCAACGATTATAAGTTTGGGATTTCCCATGAGTGCTTGTGCAATACCAAATCGTTGCAGCATTCCACCGGAAAATGTCCCAAGTTTCTTTTTTCTATGAGAATAAAGGTTGGTCTGGTTCAAAAAACCGTCAACAATCTCTTTTCGTTCCTTTTTATTAGATATACCTTTTAGAATGGCAATATGATCGAGGAGTGTTTCGGCTGTTATTTCAGGATAAACACCAAAATCCTGGGGAAGATATCCAAGTAACTGCCGGATGGTGTTTTTTTCTTTCAAAACATCAATATCATCCAAAAATATAGAACCAGAATCTGCTTCTTGAAGCGTCGCTATAGTTCTCATTAAAGTAGATTTTCCAGCGCCATTTGGACCGAGTAACCCAAACATACCTGTAGATATTTCCAGAGTAACATTCTGTAAGGCCTGTACACCATTGGGATATGTTTTACATACATTATTGATTGACAGTTTCATTAGAATTCTCCTCATATTATTTATAAACTCATAGTAATATTTTATAACGAATAATTTGGATAAATAGTTACAGGAAGAAATAATTTTAAGGATATTAAATTATTTTTTTAAATAATCATTAATGGTTCGCGCGATTTCAACCGGAGAAAGAACCAACTGGGCAGCTTTCAGTTTAACGGCTTCTCCTGGCATTCCGTAAACGATTGAACTCGCTTCATCTTGAGCTATGGTTAATGAGCCGCTTTCTTTTATGGATTTTAATTCTGTAGCTCCATCATTTCCCATTCCTGTTAATAATACTGCAATGGCATTTCCGGGAAAATTACATGCCACACTTCTAAATAAAAAAGAAACGGATGGACGCTGACCATTTTCAAGCTGTGATTTTTCAAGTATTATCCTGCTCCCGAAAGTGATTCCCATATGAAAATCATCCTGGGCAAGATATACATGTCCATTTTGGCAATATTCACCATCTTTGGGTATATGAACTGGAAATCCGGTAGTACTTTCAAGCCACTGAGCCAGTCCTTCTACGAAACCTGCACTTATATGTTGAACGATCAAAATAGGGGCATTAATATCTTTGGGAAGTATCTTCAAAAGAGTTTGTAAAACAGGTGGTCCACCGGTAGAAGCCCCTATAGCAATCAAATTGACTCTCTTTTGAGTTAATAACTCTGAAGTTTCAAAAAATATTTCACTGGTTTTACGTTTTCGGTTCCGAGCAAAGCGGGTAACGACTTTTACTTCGGACATGATTTTAATTATATCAATAAACTGTTTGGATAAGCGGTTATATTCGGGATGAACAGGTGCAACTGGTTTTTCGATGATTGCAACAGCTCCGGCTTCCATCGCACGAAATGAATTCTCCACTTCTCCTGGCTTATAGATTGAACTCACTATCACTATGGGAACCGGATGGGTTTCCATTATTAATTCAGTGGTGGAGAATCCATCTAATCCAGGCATTACAATATCCATTGTAATTACATGAGGTTTTTTGCTTTTAAGAAACTCTATTGCTTCTTCACCACTCCCGACATCACCTATGACACAAAGGGAAGGATCGGATTGGAGAATCTGTTTTAATAATAGCCGGGCTGAACGTGAATCTTCAACTATCAGTACATCGATCATTGGTGTTGTCCTTTTATTAAAAAATTTATATGAGTTTTTTTATTACATCCAGAAGGTTACTCTGGTCAAAGCTACTTTTAACAATATAAGCATCGGCTCCTACATCGATTCCTTTTTCTCTATCTTCGCGGGATTCGAGAGCTGTTACAAGGATGATGGGTAATTGACTTAAATTTTTATCACTACGGATTCTTTGAGTTAATTGGAATCCGCTCATACCAGGCATTTCAACATCAAGAACAGCGAGATCGAAATTTTTCTCTTTAACTGTGAGCCAACCGTCCACCCCATCAACTGCAACTTCAACTTCAAACCCGGCGGATTCGAGAATATTCTTCAATAAAATTCGAGAAGTAATGGAATCTTCAACTACGAGGATGGATTTATGAGGAGTTTGAGTATGATTCTCCTGTTTATTTGAAACGAATTTGCCTGGACCTGCAGCAGATGATATAGCAGATTTTATTAGATCTATACAATTTAATATGAGAATAACTTCTCCGGAACCGGAGATGGTTGCACCAGAAATATTTTTCACACGTAGTAGTTGTTTTCCAAGATCTTTTAACAATACCTCTTCCTCATTGGTCACACGATCTACCTGAAAAGCAACCTTTCGCTCCCCTACTCCAAGAATAACAACATTTACGTTTTCAAGAGACTGGGGGGTATTATTAATATTAGGAATGGAAAGGACATGGGAAAGTTGAACAAATGAGAGTAGTATATCTCCATATTGAATGGTTTCACGGTTTTCAACAGTTTTAATCTCATCCGGGTGGATCTGTAATACTTTTTCTACATTAAGAGTAGGAATAATGAACTTCCAACCTGCGGTTTCGATGGTAATACCTCTAAAAGTAGCCATTGTGGCTTGTAGGTTAATATAGAAAGTAGTCCCTTTGCCTTCTTGAGATTGAATATTTAAACGACCTCCAAGTTTCTCGACCTTCTCACGAACAATGGCAAGGCCGAGTCCTCTCCCGGATATATCAGTAATAATAGGGCTGGTAGAAAATTCAGAATCGAAAATAAGAGATAAAATATCCTGTTGAGAGGAGCGTTCCAATTCTTCTCTGGTAAAAATTCCCAGGCTAAGCGCTTTGTCTTTAACTTTTTGGATCATAATACCGCTTCCATCGTCTGATAGAGCGATTTCAATTTTATTGCTTTCTTTTTGGGAAATATTAAGAGAGATTATTCCTTTTGCGGGTTTTCCTTTTTTTTGACGTTCTTGGGGGAATTCAATTCCATGATCAATTGCATTTCGTAGAAGATGAACCAGGGGATCTTTGATCTCTTCAAGGAAACGTTTATCTATTTCTATTTGGTTTCCTTTGATTTCCAATTCGATATCTTTACTGCTTTGGCGAGCAAGATCCCGTACCATTTTGGGAAAACTTTCGGTCAGTGTAGAAAAAGGAAGCATTAATGTTTTTCGGATATCATCCTGATGGACATTAACCATACTGTTGAATATTCGATAATCTGCATTCAAAGAACGTGATATTTGATTTAATGATGTTTGTAATTGACGTATCCCCGAATGAACGGATTCAATGTATTCAACTAGCTCATCTCCCTGATTTTCATATTTTGATGAAATTTTTCGTAACGATTTCAAATGGGTGAAAAGAGCAGTTTTTTTCTTTCTAAAATCCCGAAAAACAGGATTTAATTCTTTTAATTCCGCAATTCGATGACTAATTGCGTGTTTTAAATAAATCATTTCTTCGGCTTGAAGTAGTAAGCGATCAAGTTTCAATGAATCTACCCGGATAGTTGAAGGTGATTCTTTTGTCTTAGGAGGAGGATTAATGGATTCAAGGTGAGAAGGTTCAGCAGGTTTATTTTCAATTTCTTCTGAGCGATGAGCTATTTTATTTTTTATGCCTTGCTGGGCAAAACGTCCACCAGTCTTATCCGGCAATTCTTCATCTTTAATAGGAAGGGATTGAGAAATCTGTGGTTTTTTAGTAAGAGTTTCGACATCAAGGTTCCCTGTTTTTAGTGATTCCAATTGAGTTAAAATGGGGCTGATATTTATATCTATTTGACCGGAAAGGATGTTCTCCATTATATCGACAGAGCGTTGCAGTATATCGAATACTTCAGGGAAATCAGGGACACTTTGATATTTAAAATTCTTAAAAATACTTTCGAGTGATTGGCAAATGCTTTCGATGGAGGTTAAATCAACTGCCCGCGAGGAGCCCTTCAAACTATGAGAACGGCGGTATATATTTTCTATAACCTGATTTTGACGATCTGCGGGAAGTCCTTTTTCAAGTTCCAGTAAACCCGATGAAATAAAAGAGAGGTGTTCTTCTGCTTCGACTTTAAACGTAGCCCACAAACGTTTTAAAAATTCCTTCTCACGTTCGTTTTCAATCATCTTGCACTTTTAAATTTTATATCGTTCTACAATTGCTTTGAGTTTTTTGCCAAGATCATCTATATCACGTGCAGAGCGTTCCAATTGTCTTGCGCTATCGGCATTTTGAGAGATAGCATTACTAATACTTTCCATTGCGACAAATACTTGCTCGATTCCAGTTGACTGTTGGCGACTCGTGGCTTCAATTTGTAAAGCAGCCTGTGACGTTTGAATAATATTTTCTCCTAATGTCTGGATAGCACCGCCGGTTTGTCCCGCTTGTTTAACACCATTTTCAACAGCCTTACTTCCTTGTTCAGTTGCCATAACAGCAGCACTTGTAGCTTTTTGTATATCGGTTAAAATAGTACGAACCTGGGAGGTCGATTGTTTGGATTGTTCTGCGAGGTTTTTAATTTCTTCTGCAACTACTGTAAATCCCTTACCTTGCTCCCCCGCTTTTACTGCTTCGATCGAAGCATTTATTGCCAGTAACCGAGATTGATCAGCTACATCATCAACTGCTGCAATAATTTCTCCGATCGATTGGCTCTGGTCACTAAGGCCTACGACACTATCTGCAATCGAAATCATTTGCTCCTGTATAGTATTTATCAAATCAATGGTTTGTCTAACTGCAGCTTCTCCTCCCCTGGAAGTTTCAACCACCCCACGTGCCCTTTCAGACATCTCTTTTGCTTTCTCATTGGATAAACTTGTTGTCTGTTTTACTTCTTTCATGCTGACGACAACTTCATTTACCGAAGTAGATACCTCCTGTGTTGTTGTGGCTAGTTGAGACGTAGCTGCGGAAATCTGAGCGGCTGAACTTGCTAGAGTAATAATTCCTTCAGTGATTTGACGCATCTGTTCCCTTAAATTTGCAGCCATTTTTCCCATGGAATCAAGCATTCTACCAGTTTCATCCATGGAAAAACTTTTATGTTCCATAGATATATCACCACTTGATAAACGATCGGCAATCCCCATGGCTGTATTCAAGGGACGGGTGATGGATATGGTCAGCCAATAACTGATTAATATTGCGACAACAAGGGCTAAGAAATCGAAGATTACAACTATCATAACCGATGCTTTTTTACTACCTTCGGCATTCAGATAAAATTCCAACGCTTTTACATTTGCAAATTGAATCAGTTGCTCCATTCCTTTGGTCAACCTATCAACAAAAGGAATGGCCTTCACTTTTAAAATTTCGATGGCCTTAGTTTTATCGTTTTTACGTAGTGCATTAATTTGTTCATCGCGAAGAGGTCTCCATGCATTGAACAATTCTATAGCTTTATCCACATCTGTTTTATCATCTAAAAGTATAAATGTTTTAGCCTCCGCCAACTTATCCAGAATATATTTTTGGTGTTCATCAACTAACCTGGAGAATTCATCAATTTTTTGAGTATTTTCTTCCAACATCAATTCTCTCATAATTCGTTGAATGTTTACTATTCTAACATTAGCTTCCAAAACGGCATTACTTACTTTAAAAGGATGTACATACAAATTGGTAGTAAAATTTGCCAGGTAAAACATCCGGCTAATAGAGAAAATACTAACACCGATTAAAAGCACTAATATTATTGAGAAACCGATCATCATCCGGTTACGTATTTTCATATCTTTCATCATAATTAATCCCTCCTGTTCTTCTCATCTCTTAAATTCATTATAGTTCAACCTCCTGGTGTACAATTATTTCTTTATCAGATAGCAATTTATTGGCATCGAGTAGTATGAGGCGATTTTTAGTTATTCCTTTCAAATATTCGAATCGTATTCCTGTAAGTGTAGGAAGAGGGGGTTGGATTCCATTAACGGGAACGGATAAAGTCCCCATTACCTCTTCTGATAAGATACCAAATTGCATATCAGTATTTGCTAAAATAATCACGCGCGTCAAATCGGTTAATCCTTTTTCCGGTAATTCAAAAAATTTTTTTAAGTCAATTACGGATACGATTTCTCCACGCACACTTATAATTCCTCTAACAAATTGGGGAGTACCGGGAATAGGAGTTAAATTCTTTAAAGGATAAACTTCACGAACATATTTGCATTCAAGACCATACCGTTCTTCATCAAGTCTAAATTCGATTAAATCAAGGGACTGAATATGTACTGGAATCTTCACTTTTTGCGCGAGCTTTTTTGCCCGTATTTCCAGTATGGATTTTCTGGTCT
>JAKAGC010000125.1 GCA_021817755.1 Acidobacteriota bacterium
TATTGGTTCAGAAACCCAATCTGTTTATCCAATAAATTAATTGGCCATGGAGTATCGGGTATTTTCTCAAGTTATGAAAAACTACTAATCGCCACAGACATTGGAGGACTTTTTCTTTTTAGAAAAAAGAACAATGAATGGTTTAATACCGATAACCAATTTCAATCTGAACCGGTTAGTAAAATTTATCCTGATTGCTTTGAAAATATGATTTTTGTAAAACGTGGTTCATCGGTAATTGAAATCTGGGATACATTAAACGAATTGTTAATGTCAGGAAGAATAGTAACCAGCTTTAAGGAAATCTTGTCTATTCGATTAATCGAAAATTTATATAATATTGTTATATATGGAGAATGGGTAGATGGAAGTGTAGGAGCTCTTGTCTACAATATAATTAATAAGCACTTGATTACTTATTGGAACATTTTATCCAAAGAAAAAATTCTAAATGAAAAATCTGAAGAATTAGAAATAAAATACTTTCAGGAAGTAGAGATACTAATAGCCAGTTTAAAAGAAAAAGCATTAAGAGAAGTATCTCTCAAAAACGGTTATTTAAAAAAAGGATGCAAAGAATTATCACAGATTATGGAGTCTCTAGAGATTGTACCACCTCATTCATTAGTTTATATGGAGGGTGAATCGGTGGAATTCGAATGGAAAATAAAAAGTAATGATCCTGAGAGATTTCCGATTAATAAAACTTTTACAGATATTATTTCAGGTAACAAATTAGATTTCGAGTATGAAATAAAAATCGGGGATATTTTAAATGTGCAATCAGGAGTGATGAAGATAGAACACGGAACTCTTGAGATATCCATAAAATGGAAAGAAAGTTTTCTGGATTCAAAAAATATCCCTTGCGGAGATTACAACCTAAATTTTAATATCTCTTTGCTAGGAGAAGAGAGACAACAGGAGGGGATATTCAAACTTAGACCAAAAAATCCTTTCAAAGGAGGTGAATCCATTAGTAAAAAAATAGGAAGTGATTATTTATTCGTTGGACGAAAAACAGAATTAAAGATAGCATTAGAACTCATTTCTAATGGATCGAGTTTTTCAATTAAAGGGGCACGACGGATTGGGAAAACCAGTTTCATGAATCGACTTCTTGAAATTCTTCCGGAAAATTTTATAGCTGCTTATGTCTCTTTTGAGGAATTCGAAACCAATTCATCCCATTCATTACTATTGTCAAAAATCCAAAAGGGTTTAAATAATTTGAAGAAAACATATCCGGAAATTTATTATGAGTTCCGAGAAGAATTTGATGCATCAGGAGTATTAAAACCATCTCTTGATTTTGAATGGTTAGTTTCCTTAGGACTCGATAGATTAAAAGAAAAATATCCCGAATTAATCATGCAAAAAATTATAGAACTGGAAAAAGAAAGAAGAAATGGTGCATCCCTAACTATTTTAATCGATAAACTCGCCGATTACCTAAAATCAATGAATTCAAAAAACAAAATCGTATTCATTATCGACGAAATCGGGATCGTCGAAAAAAAAGGAATTAAATTAAATGAAATTTTTACCCCGTTTAGACCTATAATTGGACGGGGCAACATTGTAATAATACTCGCCGGTATTCCATTAAATTTCCATGAATTAACAAAAGGTGCGGATTTGATAAAAGACAGTGGTTTTATGAGTTACCTTAACAAACAAATCATTCTTGGTCCACTTTCTAAGGAAGAATGTAAAGGTTTAATCCGCAATAATCTATCAAGTCGATTTAATATCGATGATAATGTTCTGGAATATGCGCTTCAATTATCAGCAATGCGTCCGGAAGATCTGCAAATCATTATGCATCAGGCACTCGAGAAAATTATCTTTGATAACTCAAGCAAAAAAATCGAACAAAATCAAGAGATAGAATATCATCATATAGAGGCTGGGTTTAGTGAGTTACTGGAAAAAAGAGGTTGGACGTGTGCTCAGATATGGGAAAAAATCTCATTGAAAGGAAAAGACTACTTGAAAAATAAACTAAATGCAAATGGAAAAAGCTTGAGAGAGCTTTTGGATGTGGCTTTAGATGAAGTCGATTTTAAAAATATTTGTGAAGAGGATATTGAAATATTTAAGGGATATGGTTTTACCAATCCCGATGAAAAAAGTCTGATTATCCCGGTATATTTTCAGGAATGGATCAGACAACAATACTATTTAAGACAATTTAAAATGGAGGATTAAACATATGAATTTTCGAAATTACAAAACAGATGGAAGACCCGTTGTGGATATTAATGATTATTATCGGGACGATTATGAAATGCTTCAGGATATTTTGTCCTGCAGGTGGTCGGAAGTGATGATCGTAGGTTTACGACGATTTGGAAAAACATCTCTTCTAAAACGAATTGAAGGTTTCGTGAATCAGAGAGAAGACTACCAACAATTTCTCGAGAAAGGCTTGGAAGGGTGGAATCGCGAAATATTCGGTAATCCGCCTCGCAAAGAATTTTTTGATGAAATAAAAAATCTTAATGCAAAGGCATTTTACCTTACATTTCTAGATCCTTATGATTATATTGAAGACAAATTACTAGATTTTTTCAAAGAACTTAGTAATAATATTCCCATTGACACCTTTCAGCTAGAAATATTCGATAATTTTCTTCCCCCAAGATTATTCATTCTCATGGATGAATTCTCAAAACTTTCAGAAACCGGAAAGGAAGTAGAGAAAAAACGAGAACTCTTTTTAAAATTGCATCGTTCAGCTCAAAATATTGATAAGGAAATCATATTTATTATGGCTGAGCCTCCATCAATATTTTCTACCTTTGAATCAGCCAGTGATGAGCCTTACATCGAGGAGATAAACGAGGCACTTCAAAATAGAAAAATCTTCTGGCTAAATGGTTTATCCCCGCATGAAAAATTCAATCTCTTTTGTTTAAAAAAATCAATTAACTTTGCAATAGATGTGAACGAAGGTAAAATTTCAAGTATAATTGATCAACTTAGTGGAATTCCTTTGGAGATTCAGATGGCGGGAGAATCTTTCTTTGCTCACCCGGAAAGAACTGTAGATAATATTATAAAAGATGTTGCTGAAGCTTTTGGGGGGAATTTAAAAAGTATTTTTCATACCATGAATTTGCAGCAAAGAATTTTTATACGCACACTTGTCGAATCTGAAATCGAAAGAGGCGGACTTCCATGGGAAATGTTGAAAAAAACCAGCCAAAAAATATTTGAGAGTCTTCGGAATTTCGGGATCGTAAAAAAAGAAAAGGATTCTTTAATTCATTTTACATCAGAACCTATACGCTCTATTTTATGTGATGAAATCGGAAAACTCTCTTTAATTGTTGAGGATGAAACATTTAATAAAGAAGCTAAAATAATCTTTAAATCAGACGATGAAAAACAAAACTTTATACCAGGCAGTGAACCCTGGGATGGGAGAATACGGATTCACCATTTTTCCGATCTGGCACTCGGAAACCTGATAAAAGGATTTAGATACAATGAAAACTCATCCAAGTTGGATTTGTTTTCGATGAATAATAAAGAAAACCCCTTTGAAGCATATATCAAATTATTAAGAAGTCATCCAAAATTTAAGCCTCATATTCTAATATTTACAGGAGATATTGCGATTAATCATCATAGCTATTGTTATAGGGGATTAAAAGAATTTATTGCGGAAGTAAGAGACCTGATGAGCCCATTACCTAATCAACCGGCAGTAAATCCCAAAATACAAATATTCATAGTTCCTGGTGAAATGGATATTTCTAATACCGAAGATCGAAAATGCGATGAAAACTACCCAGATGATACATCGGATTATTGCAATTTTGTCGATTTTTTCAGAGCATTTAAAAATTACGGTTTACCACCTGAGAATGCATCTGAGAATTCTTTGGAAAAATTAGTTACAATCGAATTACCCCCTGCCCAAGGCATACCCAGCTACAACATAGAAATTCTTCCCTTTAATTCAGCAACAATGATTTGGTCCGGCCAATCCAATTCAAGGCGTTTAGAATTGCTAAACTCCTTTAAAAAAGTTTTAGAATCCAATATTGAAGAACAGATAAAAGAGGAATTTGATAATTTCCTAGGAGAAGAAATAGGATATCTCAATTTAGAACGTTTAAAAGCAGAAACGGAAAAAAACGAAAATGTGGACGATACATTAAGAATTGCCCTTACCCATCATAATTTCAATCCGCTTAAGATTCGAGGCAATAGTTGTACATTGGATACCTATAATGCCCATGATGCAAAGACCATTTTACTTCAAAACCGTTTCAGTATTGTTTTACACGGTCACCAACGATTACCTATTTTTATAAAAGAGACATTATACTTAAAAGACCAGAAAGATAAAAGGGGATTAAAAACTCTCTTTATGAACGGAGCCGGTAAATTTACAGAACCCCAATTCGATGTAGATAAAACTACAGAGGAAGAAAACCTTTTCGGATCCTCATTTAATAGTTATGAAATTAGAAGAATTGATAACAGAAATGAGGAAAGAGGAAAATACAAGGGAGATTTCATCGTATATAGCACTGTTTTTTCTTTTAATAAAGAGGAAAATAAATTTACCCATGATTTTCAACCTGTAAAAGAAGAAATTTATATCGATGAGGATTGACAATGGATCAAATTCAAAAGTTAAAAATTTCATTAATGAGTAATGGGATTCAGATTTCACATGAAGCACATATTGCAATAGCAGGGAGTGAAAATAATCCATTATCGGTTTTCGATTATGTGACCACATCAGGATTGGTGCTAATTCTTCCGGGTAAAATTTATGTAAATGCCAATTTTAAAGAAGAATCATGTAAATATTCAGAAAATATTCTGGACTTCGATAAGACATTTTTTATTCGCTCTCCCATAGGAAAGATTGAGGTTCAATATTTACCTGTTCCATCCTATATTATGAAAAAAATATCGACTGGACGCCCCGTTACCGAAATAATAATGACCCATGCAGACCGGATGCGAATATCTCCCATTCGAGGATGTAATAACCGTTGTCAATTCTGTGATATGGGAACAGCTTTTCCTTATCGGAAAGCAGGTTTAGATGAAATTCATGAAGCATTAATGATTGCCCTTTTAGATTTAACTATTGCTCCTAAACACCTTCTAATCAGCGGTGGAACTCCCATCAAAAATGATGAAGATTACATCGATTCGGTTTATAAAGAAATTATTTCCACATGCCCAGTGCCTGTAGATGTCATGATGGCCCCCCGTGAAGACTTCGGGATATTAGAACGATTAAAAGACTGGGGTTGTAACGGACTCTCGATAAATCTCGAAATAAATGATGAACTTTTGGCTCAAAAAATTATGCCTGAAAAATTCCTATTGGGAAAAGAGGCATATCTTAAATTCATAGAACAAGCAGTAAAGATTTTTGGAAGAGGGGCAGTCCGATCGTGTCTTATACTGGGATTGGAAAGTGTCCAATCGACCCTGGAAGGAGTTAAGCTCCTGGCTCAGATCGGATGCGACCCGGTACTAAGTCCATTTAAACCTCTGAACGGGACATTATTAGCGGGATTAATGCCACCTTCACCTGAATTCCAGGAATATGTGTATACCGAAGCACAAAAAATAGTTAAGGAAAATGGAGTAATCTTAGGACCTCGATGCATCCCATGCCAACATAATACACTTACCTTTCCTGATGAAGGAAATGGTTATTTTTTCAATTAATTACTACACAAGGAGGATAAATGACTTTCGATTTTAATAAACGTACAAAACAAATCCGTGAAGCTGTTGGAACCAGATGTTTGTGCTGGTTTGGAGTTAGGGGTATAGATGCTCTTCCACTTGGAAACTATGGAAGGCTATCCCATGTTTATAGCCAGACTGCCCCTATTTACGATGGATTCGATATTTATGAAAAAAGCCTGGAAAGTATATTAATGCGGCGCGTTGATTTGAATACCTATGATATCGATTTCGACCTGGAACACTATACACTTGATTTTAAACGAACAGTTCTTTTCGGGGTAAAAGAAAAAATGATACTGGTTCCTTATCGTCCTCAAGAATTTTTATCATCAATTTACTTTCCTCACCAGGAATCAATTCATTATTTTGGGTTGTTCCACAAATTCCAGAGAACATTCGAACATAAACCTTGGGTAGAAAAATCATTAAAAGATTCCGGACTTTGCGTTATACCCTGGGAATATGTTCGAAATATTGAGAGAGATATGGTGAAAGAAAAAATATCGAAAGGAAAAGCATTACTCATACGACCTCCCTATTCAAGTGGAGGAGCCGGGTATTCGATCATCAGGGAATTAGAGGATATATTTACCAATCCGGTTAGTGCATCCGATGATGGTTTTTTCTCGATTGCGCCTTATTTTCAAGACTCCATACCTTTTAATATCAATGGATGTATTTATAAAGATGGAAGTGTAAGGATATTCTTACCATCATATCAATTAATCGGAATAAAAGAATTAACGACTCGTCCTCTAGGGTATTGTGGTAATGATTTCGGTACAGTTAAACAAATGGATAAAAAAATTATTGATGGAATTGAAGAGATAGCAATAAAAGTTGGGTCCTGGTTAGCGAGGAAAGAATATCTCGGAATTTTTGGCGCAGATTTGCTAGTTGAACAGGGCCAAGTGTATCTGGTTGAAATTAATCCGAGATTTCAGGGATCTACACTTTTATCATCACAACTTTCAGCAGAGGCTGGAGATGGAGATCCATATGGAGAACATCTCGCTGCATTTCTTGGTTTGGAAGCCCCAAAACTTTCACCACTATGGGATCGGGTGACACATATGGGGAATGATTCCCAGGTAGTGGCTTACAATACATCACCCAGGGAAATATCATTAAATATCCACGCAATAGAAGAATTATCCACTGATTTTAATGGAATACCAAACAAATATGTTCATGTAGCAGCAGAAGGAATGATTTTTAAGAAATTTTTCAACCACAGTGTTACCAATAATGGATATACTCTTTTTCCTGAGGTTTCTTCCGCTTTAAAGAAGGAGCTGTCCACTCTAATTAAGTAGGTAAAAATGGGAAACGCTGATAAATTATACAAACACTTAAATAAAGAAAAAAGATTGAAACTCTCGAAAACAACAAATCAGAATCTGTTTCATAATAAACTTGGTTATTTAATAGATTCCACCGGGGATGTAATCGGCCTGAATTTATCCGGACAGAGAATAAGGGATATTTCTTTCCTCAAAGATTATAATACAATCCAATTTCTGGATTTAAGTCACAACATGATTTTCGATATTTCCATTTTATCTCAACTGAAAAATCTTGTTCGTCTGGATATAAGTTACAATGAAATATCCGATATAACCTGTTTAAGAGAGTTAAAAATGCTAAAATGGGTGAAGATCGAAAAAAACAATATTTCTACTATCCCTCAAGATATCATGGATTGGGATTTCGAGATTATTAGCGATAATAAATTACTTATAGATTTGATACCCTTAAAAAAATCACAATCCAGTACCGCTCCTAATAGAGATTTTACTATTTTTGATTCCACAAATTTAGAATTGCCTAATACAAAAACCAATGGAAATATGGGATTTGAGGAAGAAGAATTTGATCCATTCCCGTTGGAAAAAATGATTGTAAAAAAAATTCTTGTAGTAGCTGCTAATCCGATACATTCGGATAAGACCCGATTCGATGAAGAAATGAGGGATATCGAAAGAGCTTTGATAGAGACAAAAAACTGGCAAAAATTTGAGTTTAGAATCGCTACTGCCCTACGTCAAAGGGATCTACAACGGGAGTTAGTGGTATATAAACCAAACATAGTTCATTTTGTTGGGCACGGAACAAAAGAGGGTTTGATAGTAGAAGATGCGAATGGACTTGCAGTACTGTTTCCATTTGAACCACTTGCCGAATTATTTAATCTCTGTTCAAAACATGTTAATTGCGTTTTTCTTAACTGCTGTTACTCTGCTTTGCAAGCTAAAGAGATAGGCAAACATATCACTTATGCAATTGGTATAAATAATACCATAAAAGACAAAGCTGCGATCGAGTTTTCCGTGGGATTTTATGTAGCATTGGGAGCAGGAAAATCTATTAATGATGCTTTTAATTTTGGAAAGGTGGCTATTGCGACTCATTTCCCTAATGGAAAAGAGCATATGCTTCCTGTTTTATTTACAAAGCAGAAAAATAATATAAATAAGATTAGATAATAAAGATAACAAAGGAGGTCAAAATGGCACACCAGTACAAAATGATCCAAGTACCACCTGCTATTCGTATAAAAGCTAAAGATTATCAAGGTGGTGAAGCCGCAGCATACCTTGAAGAAATTGTAAATGAGCAGGCTAGAAATGGATGGGAATTTTTTAGAGTCGATACAATCGGAGTTAGAAGCGATCCGGGATGTCTTGGTGCCATCTTCGGGCAAAAATCCGTTATGCTTGATTATTATGTCATAACATTCCGAAAAGAAAATTGATACCAATTCTTAAACTTAAAGTATTTAAACAATAAAGGGTTATCGCGAGATAGCCCTTTATTTAAAAGATTTTTCCTATCTCTATTAAAAAAACACTTTTCAATATTTCCAAATTGTTAAGATTTTCTTTTATATATTTATGAAAATTAATTTTATGAAGAATAGAATAAAAAAATGATAAAATACTAAAATTTCAAACTATACAAAACATTCTTGTAATATTTCTT
>JAKAGC010000126.1 GCA_021817755.1 Acidobacteriota bacterium
TATAATGCCTGTACTCCACCCATCAAAAAGGATATGGTGATGACTCATTATGATTTCATAACGGTCTTCTTCTATTTTGCAGAGTGTAACGCGAAACGGAATCTCTTTCAAATCGAATCCATTACGCCGGTCGATGATTTTTATTTCATCCAGACGATGCAGACGCCGAGAGGCTTCATATTCGGTAAGATCAAAATAAATAGGCTGGAAATCGACTCTCTTGAGAACCGCCTGGGCAGGCTTTTCCGTTTTCCCCCAACGGAATACTACCCTAAGCATTTCATTGGCAGATACTACCTCATTCCAAGATTCCCGGAAAGCAGGAATATGGACTGAACCCGTAACCGTAAGACTCAATTGCTCAAAATAAATATCCGTATTGGGTTCTTTTAAAAAATGAAATAACATTCCTTCCTGTAAGGGCGTCAATGCAAAAATGTCGGAAATATTTTTTTGTATAATTGTATCCCGAGTAGATTTAGTCATTTCATTACTTCCTTACCGAAAAATTTTGAAAAATGTATGCCTATCAATTAATGTAAGCTTCCGCCATTGAAAAAAAAATCGTAATTTTTCAAATAGCTGCTATGCCTTTCTTAGAAAAATAAGAGGCGTTTGGATTGTCAGAGGATAGCTTTGTGATTGTATCACAAACGGAGTATATTGTAAATTTATAAAATCGTGACTTTTATCCCTGCGTAAGTCTTTTTTATAGACAATGTTCCAATTTTATATACAAAAATGTTGCCTTTCACTATTACTTTCCCTAATAAAACAGTGAAACATGCGTTGAATAGAAATTTTGCCCGTACCACTTTATTTGAAAATGTTTTCAAGGTTTTCTATTTCTCTTTACCGAAAAATGATAAAGAGAAACTTAAATTTCTTTTATTCAATTGCTTTTTAAAGCGAAATATGGCTCCTTTCTCAGAATAGAAAAGCGGTTCTTCATTTCTTAGGGATAAATAGAAAGCAAAACGTTCCAAATCCTTGCTTACCAGTACAAAATAATCGAAATGCTCCCTGATAATACCAAAATCACCGGGTATATTCATATTATAACGAGTATTATTAATGTATACCCGTCCAGGAGCGGCCACTGTGATATGAAGATCAGGCCGGCTAAAAAGTAATGGAAAAACCGGTGCAAAATAACCGCAAATAAGCACTCGTTTTCCCCTCTCAATGGAGTGCGTAAATATATGGTACATATGATGTGGATAGAATTTTTGATACCGCTCATCCCTGTAAATCACACTCTTGAACCACTTAAAACCCTCAACATTGGATTTAGAGGAAGAGAGCCAATCACTCCCCCACCTATATAAATTATAAAAGAGATTCCGTGAATGGTACACAGGAACAGTGGATTTTGTTTCATTTTGAAAAGTAACGGCAATCATCCCATATATGGCAATAATTAGGATAACCAATTTAATAAATGTTTTGATACCATTTTTTATTTTTCGATTATTTAAAACATGATGAAATACAAATCCCATACATAACCCGGATGAAGCAAAAAACAAAGAAAAAAAACGATTATTCCATTCCATCCATGCAATCTGGTATGATAGGATTAAAAAATGAGATAGTAAAACAGCGGCTGTAAACCGGACATAATCTCTTCCCAGGAAAAGTGCAACAAGCATCGATGGTAAAATAAGAAAAAAACCGAATGGACCGAACCAGGTGTAATCTTCGCTAAAAAAATCCATGGCAGCAAGATCAATATGTTCATCCGGTCCCCTGGTTCCAATAGTTCTATTTTCTTTTAAAAGAGCATCATGCCATTGGTTTAATTTATACCCATAAGTAGATGGAATTTCTGCCATTTGTGCAATGTAACGGCTCATATTAACTGCCATTCCTTTCACTCCATCTTTCTGTATGTGCTCACGCACCATTTTTTTTTCACCCATAAGATTTCCGAACCTGCTCCAATTATTTCCATAGAACAGTATGAGGCATAAAAAAAGCCCCAGAGGAAGCAGATAAGCAAAATGGAAACGAAAATCCCTGAACTTTAGATGCCGGGTTGGATTTTTGAAAGGATTAGAACGAAATAAAAGAATGGAAAAGAAAAAGAGGAAAGGAACTAAAAAACCCGCAAAATAACCTTTGATGGAAAGTCCCCATAACATAACCGAAATAAGTACATAAAGATGGATACCCTTTTTTTGAAGCAGGAAATAGCGCCCGGCAAGCAGTATCACAATCGCTGCCGCAGTACATGGGATATCATTCTTGGTGGAAGTGGATTGCAAGATTAATTCATATAACGATGCAATCACTATAGAAACAAGAAAGGCTATATTCCTTTGAAAATATGACCGAACCAGTGAAAAGGTGGCCAATATAATGGTTGAGTAAGAAAGAAAACTAAAAACCCCAAGTCCGTAATCACTGTTTATACGAAGAAAAAGAAATGATAATATATCATTACCTAAAGGAAAAGATACCTGGTGAAAAATGGAAACATTATAGGGATAAATGGTTCCTTCCTGTCTGAAAATAAGAACACGGGCAAGATTGTACACCATGCTGTCCGTATTTGATGGAGGCATTAAAAATGTCTGTAAAAACAGATACAAAAAGATAGGAAACAATAGAAAAAGGAATATTTTATAATTTTTTAAAATTAAAGTTACTCTTTGAAAATCGGAAATAAGGAGCTTGTAATTTTTATAAACAAAATATATTGAAAAAAATAATACAGAGATATCGATGACATAAGAATGAACAGAGAACCCTGTTAAAAAAAGAATTTGTATGGAAACGGATAAAAAAGCAAGGGATAAAATGGAAGCAAAAGAAAAGGCTTGCGAAATAGAATGGGTGTATTTTCGGACTATTAGATAATAGGCAAGTATCAACAAAAAAATTTCAAGGGTTACTGCAATGGAAATAAGCATCTTTATCCCATCCACTTCAAATTAAACCTGTAATAAAGTAAAGTTTTACATAAATTAAAAAAATAATCAAGAATGAATACAATTTATTGTTGTTTGTATAAAATATAAATTTTAATTTCCCAGACCCTATAAGAAACTTCAAATTCATCACGTTTATTGAAATATACTGCGTTTTCTGTTATTATGAAAACCCGGACGATATCACGAAAAAATGAAATTCTAAAATTAAAAACTCTTATATTATAACGAACAATAATGAAGAATATAACAAAAATACTTAAAATCATCGCAATTAACCTGGTAATACTTTTTATATTATTAGTCACCCTTGAAATGGTGCTCCGTTTCCTTGGAATGGAATCGATTTATCAGAAAGAGAAAAAAACAATTGAGTGGAAAGACCGCTTTCAATCGCTTTGTAAAGAGATAGATACAAAGAAGCTCGAGTACAACGATAACTTCTATACCGACATCGATTCCATTTATAAAGCCAATCAGAATAACAAACAAGGAGTAAATATCGATGGTTTCCGCGGTAAACGGTTTATATTTACTGAAACTTCACAGAAAAAAGTACTCCTGATCGGGGACTCATTTACATGGGGAAGCACCGCTATACCCATTACCGATTGTTTCGCCGATATATTGGACCGTGAAGGATACCATATATATAATGGTGGAATCCCGGGAACAGATCCAGTCCAATATGCCAAAATTGCCGAAAAATATACCGTTTTGCTAAAACCCGATGTCGTAGGAATTTGCGTTTACGCAGGAAACGACCTAACTGCAACCCCGCAATTAGTCGAACCCGGTAAAAACCTCCATTACTCTACAAATTACGGATTTTTCAAAGGTTACGATGATTACGGAAACTACTTCTCCAATGTTGAAGAAGCCTTTACATATTTAAAAAATAGAAAATGCGGACTCTGTTCAAGTGGGTGGGATTACTTTCTATTCAAAACAGTATTGGGTGGAAAAATATATTCGCTATTCCATAGGAAAAGCAAATTGATTTTCGATAGAGAAAAAAAATGGATTATTGATTCAATGAAACGGATCCAGGATGTTTGCCAAAAATACAATGCCCGGATGATGATCTTTTTTATCCCCTTTAAAAATGAATTAAAACAAAAAGCAAAATCCATTAAAACGAATCTTCATTTGTTTAAAGGATTCGAATATTACATTCCCGAAAACTTGAAAAAATCAGATTATAGGCTTAAACGGGATAATCATTTTAATAATGAAGGCCACAGAAAATTCGCCGATTTTATCAAAAAAATCCTCACTGAAAAGGGTTATCCTCCAATGCTCGAAGTCTCTGCCACACCCAATGAGAAAAACTTAAAACACTAAAATAAGGTATAAATAAACGGTGCGACTACCGTTCCCTCTGTGATTACCAGTACAATACCGATAAGTAGTAAAATAATAATAACCGGAATCAACCAGTATTTTTTGGTTTTCATGACAAACTCGAAAATCTCTTTTAATATTCTAAGTTTCATAGCGAATTCAATCCTATAACTATTTCTTGTTCAAATTAGTATTGCTTCTCGATGTCCTTGGAAGGCTCATAATCGCGGTAATATGTCGGGAGGTCTTTTCTATAACCCGTTTCAATGGCTTTATGCCCTCTTAATCGCTTAAAAAATGCAATCGGAGTAAGGATAAAAATAAACACAATGGCAGTAATAAGTGAAAAGATTAATGAACCCAATTTTTGAGTGCCTTTCAAAATCAGTTTATACAAGGGATTAAGAATTGGGGAAATTAGAATAATCAGGAGATTCATTCCAATAATAAGTAATATAAACTTAAACGTGATACCTGGGTTAATGATTCTTTTTTTCAATAGGACCAGTATCAAAAACCAGGATAGTATTATGAAAAAAATAGAAGCATCACGCGCCGGAGTCAATAACTTAATCCAGCGGGAAGGTTTTGATCCATTCATAGTCGATGTGTTGCCGTTCTTCATCTTGTTTCTCGATTAGATAATTTTCAAGTAAAAGGTAATCCATGTCCGTATTTTTAAATACTTTATATGCTTCTGCCGGAGTATTTACAATCGGTTCTCCACGTACATTAAACGATGTATTGATAATAACCGGACATGATGTGCGATTAAAAAACGCACGGATTATATTGTAATAAAAAGGGTTGACCTCTTTATTGACTGTATGTATACGGGCTGAGTAATCCACATGTGTAATTGCAGGAATTACAGACCGGATATTATCCAGTTTATCAAGCCCTATTTTGTCTTTTTCCTGATCGGAAAGTGTCGTTCGTTTATCTTCCCTCACATCGTAAACCAGGAGCATGTAAGGAGAAGGATGATGCCAGTCGAAAAAATTCCCCGCCTCTTCTTCCAGAACCGATGGAGCAAAAGGCCTGAAGGATTCGCGGAATTTAATCTTAATATTCATGATTTTTTGCATCTTTTCAGAACGTGCATCACCGATAATACTCCGGTGACCCAGAGCACGCGGGCCATATTCCATTCGTCCCGAGAATAAACCGATCACCTTCTCATTATCCATGAGTTCCGCTATTTTTTCAGGTAATTCCCCATCCGGCAACACCTTATATTTAATGTTATTGTCTTCAAGGAAAGCCCGGATGGTTTGTTCCGAGTATGAAGGCCCCAGGAAAGAACCTTTTTGTAAATCGGAGTATTTCCCTGTTTTTTCATCCGGAGAAAAACCCCCATCCCTGGGATTATCCAGGTGGCAATACCAACCGTATAGAGCCGCTCCTAACGCACCCCCGGCATCACCCGAAGCAGGTTGAATCCATATATTTTTAAATATCTGTTTTCTCAGTAGTTTTCCATTTACAACACAATTAAGCGCAACTCCACCTGCAAGAACCAGGTTTTCGCATCCCGTTTCTTTCCGCGCATAGCCCGCCATTTTTTCCATAATATCTTCAAGTACCCATTGAATCGAAGCCGCCATATCCATATCCAATTGCCGTATCGGAGTTTCCGGTTTCCTCCGCTCAGCTCCGAATAAAGCATTGAATTTAGTGTTGGTCATCGTCAAACCCGTATGGTAATTGAAATAATCCAGGTTTAACCGGTATGAACCATCTTCTTTCACATCGATCAGGTTATCATATATCGTTTGTACATAACGCGGTTCACCATAGGGAGCTAGCCCCATCAATTTGTATTCACCCGAATTCACTTTAAAACCATTAAAATAGGTAAAAGCAGAATACAGCAATCCCAGAGAGTGGGGAAAGTGGATGGTTTTTCGTATGTCCATACGATTACCCGAACCTTTACCAATGGTAGTCGTATCCCACTCCCCTACGCCGTCTACCGTAATAATGGCTGCTTCTTTAAAAGGAGATGGAAAGAAAGCCGAAGCTGCATGCGATTCATGGTGTTTGACAAAATAGATTTTCTCACACTTCGTCTGTTCAAATATGACCTGTTTGATAAAGAGTTTCTGTTTAAACCAAACCGGAACTGCTTTAAGGAAGCTGTGAAGACCTTTCGGTGCAAAATGAGAATAGGTGGAAAAGAGGCGGTCGAATTTGAGAAAGGTTTTTTCATAGAACACAACAAAATCCACTTGTTCCGGTTTAATACCTGTGAATTCATAGGCATTTTTCAACGCCAGAACAGGAAAGCGGTCGTCATGTTTTTTCCTGGAAAAGCGTTCCTCCTGGGCTGCATAGAGGATTTCCCCATCTTTGATAAGGCAAACGGCACTGTCGTGGTAAAAGGCAGATATTCCGAGTATAATCATGAGTAGAAATTATATTAAAACAGTAGCTTACTGTCAATCAAAATTATGTGGAAGATGTGAAAAAAAAAGAGCCAAATCAAAAAATGGAGAAGTCTGGAAATCATTTTGTTTTCTAATGTTTTGAGATTTAATCAATGCTGAATCCCTTACAAATTAACTAAAAGCAACACAATTACCTAATCCCATTTAGACGTAGCGGGCTTATTCAACCTTTTTAATAGACTAATCTCACATTTAATGAAGTGAGCTTCACTTTTTGTGAAGACAGTCTCACTCGGAAGGAAGTCAGTCTCTCTTTTAGTGAAGATAGCCTCATTCAAAAGGAAGTTAATCTCTCAAATAAATAGAAAATTGTCATTCCGAAGGAAGTATGTCTCTATTTTTAATGAGGACAGTGTCATTCGGTGGGAAAACAGTCTATATTTTAATGAAGGCAGTTTCATTCGGAAGGAAGTCAATTTATCTTTTAATGAAGACAGTGCCGTTCGGAAGGAAAGAAGTCTCCCTTTTATAGAAAATAGTTTCATTCGGAGGGAAGTCTGTCTCTCTTTTAATCAAGACAGTTTCATTCGGAATGAAGTCAGTCTATCTTTTAATAAAGACAGTGTCATTCGGAAGGAAGTCAGTCTAACTTTTAGTGAAGACAGTGTTATTCAGAAGGAAGTGAGTCTATCTTTTAGTGAAGACAGTGTCATTCAGAAGGAAGTGAGTCTATCTTTTAATGAAGACAGTTTCATTCGGAAGGAAGTCAGTCTATCTTTTAATGAAGACAGTCTCACTCAGAGAGAAGATAATCTCTCAATTATAGAGGACAGTGTCGTTCCGAGGGAAGCTAGCTTCTCTCCAAGTGAAGGTAGTGTCGTTCAAAAGGAAATTAATTGAGTTTAGAGGGAAGTTAGCGCAGTTAACAGTTTTGATACGGAATTTATAAGAATTTTATACGAGTGGAAGGATATGGAAATTTTTGTCGACCCCAGGTAGTGTAAAAAACCCTGGGGGTCGACAAAATAAAAAAAAATCTCAAGAAGGCTTGCAATTAAATATAATTGGGAGTAACATATTTTATTCTGTTGATCTTTGACAAATTGGTAATAAAGTAAAACCCTCGTTATAACAACAGATTATGGGTTTATATCCTAACTATCAGTAATTGAAACAAAAGACAAGGGGCGGTTTTTCCGCTCCTGAACTTCGTTTATATCCTAACTATCAGTAATTGAAACCCAATATCCATAAGCTTTTTCCCGAGTAGCTCATCAGTTTATATCCTAACTATCAGTAATTGAAACTACATTCTGAATTGCATAACAAAATGCAGGGGAAAGTTTATATCCTAACTATCAGTAATTGAAACATAGGTAATGCAATAAGTATACATATATATACGTTGTTTATATCCTAACTATCAGAGTTTACGGTGGCCAGTTACAAGCGGCCAGCAGCCAGTTAAAAGAAGTAGTTGGAGATTATTTCTTTTCTTTATTTAGTATTGGAATAGAATAAAAAAGCTTCTTTACTGGAAATCTTAAATAGAGAGTGGTATATTAGCAATTAGCGCCAGCTACCTGCAACTGGAAACCGGCATCCGGCAACTGAGATTATTCTAACTATCAGTAATTGAAACCTCATTTGCTTTCATTATCTTTCTTTGTTCTTCAAGTTTATATCCTAACTATCGGAGTTCACGGCGGCCAGTTACAAGCGGCCAGCAGCCAGTTAAAAGAAGTAGTTGGAGAATATTTCTCTTCTTTAGTAAGTATTGGAATATAATGAAAAAGCTTCTTTACTGGAAATCTTAAATAGAGAGTGGTATATTATTAATTAGCGCCAGCTACCGGCAACTGGAAACCGGCATCCGGCAACTGAGTTTATACTAACTATCAGTGACCGAAAAGATAGAAGGTAAGAAGCGAAGAAGAGCAGAAGATGAGAGGATTTGGAGCGCTTCGCGCTTTTAATCCATGCCTGAAAGTCATTCCAAATGACTATCACTATCACC
>JAKAGC010000127.1 GCA_021817755.1 Acidobacteriota bacterium
ATATTCCGCCTCTTCCGGATCTGTGTTCACAAGAGCTTCTAATTTCAATTGAAAGTCTTTTCCTTTCGCCTGATCCGGATTTTCTACAAGCGCAGCAATCTTTTCTTTTAATTCATTATGCTCTTCCATTATTTCATCATTATATCAAAAAAAGAAAGGAAAAGAAACAGCATTAAAATTTGAAAATATTTATACTATGAACCTCATTCATTTCGAGTATTCATATAGATTTAATAATTTATCTTTTTCACCAATAAGGATCAATACATCTCCCGGCAAAATTTCCATATTAGAAGAAGGATTAAAATGCATGATATCATTTCGTTTTAAAGCAAGCACAATAATATTAAAATTTTGTTTTATACCGGAGGTTTTTAGTAATTTATTTGCAAGAGGGGAATTGGATTTTACTGTTAATTCTTCAATTGAAAGTGACATTTGAGGAGCGAAGGTCATTAAATCGATAAAATCTACAACATGAGGGCGAAACACAGTATTAACAATACGCCGGGAACCGAGTTCATAGGGAGTAACGACCCGATTGGCACCTACTTTATAGAGTCTTTTCTCATTGGTAAGATCCATTGCACGCGAAATAATACAGACCGACTGATTTAATTCCCTTACAGCCATTACAGTAAAAATATTATCGGAATCTTTTGAAAGTAGTGATATAAATGTATTAGCATTTTCTGCTCCAGCTGAACGCAAAACCTCTTCATTTGTTGCATCTCCTAATAATACATTAAATCCCAATTCTTCTGCTAATGCGAACCTGCTATTTTGACTCTCAATGATAGAAAACTTAACCTTTAATTGATTTAACTCACGGCAAACATGTTCTCCCATGACTCCGAAACCAGCTATTATAACATGATCTTTCATTTTGGATAACATTTTCATTTTCCTTCTTCCGAGAATGCGCCTAACATTGAGTTCGAAGGCGTTCTCTACAATCGTACCTGCAATATAAAAAAAAACCACTAAACCACTTAGTATTACCCATATGGTAAAAATTTTACCTTCCATACTCAAGGGAAATATCTCTCTATACCCTACTGTCGTAATACTAATCATAGTCATATAGAATGCATCAAAAAATTTCACATTTTCTATTAATAAATACCCCGTTACATCAAAAAATATAATTAAAGTCAGAAGGCTAAATAACAGAAAGATTTTTTGTTTATCGCTCATTAAGATCAATCCAAGCTTAAATTAAAATTGAATAACAATAGTTCAATCATCCGGTTGAATTCTACGACGCAATTGTTTTTTTTCACCCTGTTTACGTTTGGATTCTATTCGTTTTGTTTTTGAAGAAACAGTAGGTTGTGTCTCCCTTCTAATTTTTGGTCTAATCGCGGCTTCCCGGATTAATGTTTTTAACCTCTCCAGTGCATCAAGGCGGTTCCGTTCTTGTGAACGAAACCGCCTTGCATCGATAACCAATTCGCCATCGGAAGTCATTCGTTTTCCCGCCAATACTACCAGGCGTTGTTTTATATCATCGGAAATAGAAGGGGAATTGAAAACATGAAACCGCAATTGTACAGCAGTAGAAACTTTATTGACATTTTGACCCCCTGGGCCCGACGAACGAATAAAATCTTCATGGATTTCTCTTTCATCTAATTGAATTGTATCGGTTATCTCTATCATATTAAATTATAAAATTATTCAAGAATTATTTTACCTGCATTACCCAATAAACCTATTTCAAATGCTTCTTTATAGTTTTCCATTTTAAAATGGTGAGTAATTAACGGCTTCAAATTAACTTTCCCGGAGATTAATAATTGATCCATCTGATACCAGGTTTCAAACATTCTCCTGCCATTAATACCTTGCAACTGTATACCTGGAAAGATTATATCTTTTGCAAAATCAATAGTAATCGGTTTTGCAGGGATTCCTAAAAGCGAATACCGACCGGCTTTCTTTATACATCGAAAACCTTGCTCGATTGCAGCAGGGTGTCCTGACATTTCCAGAACCACATCTACGCCTTCACCGTGGGTTAATTCTTTCACTTTTGCTACCACATCTTCTTTGGAGGGATCCAGAACATAATCTGCACCCATTATTTTTGAAAGGTTTTTACGGTACTCGGAAACTTCAGTTAAAATTACAAGAGAAGCACCTGCCGCCTTTGCCACAGGAATCGCTGCTATTCCAATAGGACCTCCACCAAGAATAAGGAAGGTTTTGCCTACCGTCTCCCCAGCCATTACAGTATGAACAGCATTTCCGAAAGGATCATAAATAGCTGCCCATTCAGGATCGATCTCTTTAGGTACACGCCAGAGGTTAATTTCTGGAACCGCAATGTAATCTGCAAACGCGCCATCGCCATCTACGCCAAGAATGACTACATTTTCACATAGGTGAGCTTTACTTGTACGGCATTGGTAACATTGATAACATACAACATGCATCTCCGCAGTTACAGTGTCTCCCACTTTATAATGTTTTACCTCGGAACCGACTTCTACTATTTCCCCATAAAATTCATGACCAGTTGTAACCGGCGGTTTCAACCGATTAGCAGACCATTCATCCCATTTATAAATATGGAGGTCAGTGCCGCATATCGCCCTTTTGATAACCTTTATTAATACTTCTAATGGTTTTACCTGGGGAATACTTACTTCGACCAAGTCCAAACCTTTCTCAGGTCTTAATTTACGTAGGGCTTTCATTTTTCCTTTTACGGATTCGGTGTTCACATTCATCGTTAATCTCCTTAAAAAGTTAATGATATAACTTTATTGGAATAATTTCAAGTCCCATCCTAACCGACTTTATATACCATCTATAAGAAATCCTTTCGAGAATGGGTTTTTTGGATTCATATCACATTTATTTAGAAAAAAAATCCGCAAACTCTAAGCGATAAAGTACCTTGACAAAAGGCTCTATTATCATTTATACTTAACTAACAGAGAAACGTGAATGAAACAAAGTCAACCTGATAATTCAAATGAACTGCTGCTAAAAAATGAAATAAAAGCACTCATTTTATTATTTCTGGCGATTTTCTTTCTATTCAGTATTATCAGTTACTCTCCTAATGATCCAAGTTTTTTCAGAGATTCACCGAATTCATCAATTGAAAACTTCGGAGGAAGAACAGGTGCACAAATTGCAGCAGTACTTTTTAACCTTTTAGGTTATGCCTCCTATATCCTTCTTTTTTATATGCTTTTCATGACGGGTTTCTATCTAATGAATAAAAAAATTCCCAATGTTTTTACCAAGAGTGCAGGATACATTATTTTAATCTTATCGTTTTCGTCATTTATTTCCGGTGTAAAGCCTAACATCTCTATAGATGGAAACTTTGTTAAATCAGGAGGAGTCATTGGGTATTTTTTAAATGCTTTTTTAAAGGATCAATTTAAACAGTTTTTTGCCGCTCTTTTCTTTTTTATTATGATTTTCGTCGCTCTGGTCCTTATAGCTAAATTCTCACTAAGAAAACTGCTCGGGATTCTATTTAGTTTATCTGAAAAAATTATTCAACGCGTCTCTGCATTTCTACAAGAGAGAAATGAAATTCGCCTGAAAAATAAGAGTATGAAGCGCATTCGTGAAAAATATAATGAAGATAACGATGAGGAAGATAATATTGAAGAATCCAGACCAATAATATTTGATAGAAAAGTAGAAACCGTTAAAAATTATTCAGAGAATATTTCGAAAGAAGAAGATAATGATGAATCAGATGAATATGAAGAACATTCACTCTTTGATTTGGAGCGATCGAAACCCAAGAAACAAGCAGTGCGACAACCCAGTCGTATTCCTGAAGAAACATCCTTATTTGCTGATTTCGACGCAGAGATGGTTAATACGAATAAATACCAACCACCACCACTCTCCTATCTGGATGCTCCCTCTTCAAAAAGCCAGATTGATTATAAAGAACTTGAACAGAAAAAAGAAGAGTTGAAGCAACGTCTTGTTGAGTTCCGTATCCGTGGAGAAATAGTAGAATATACTCCAGGTCCGGTCATCACCACCTATGAATTTGTTCCGGATCCAGGCGTAAAAGTCAAAGATGTTACCAACTTATCCGAAGACCTTGCTTTAGTAGCAAAAGCTCAATATGTTCGAATTGAACGAATTTTAGGAAAAAAAGCCATTGGCATTGAAATTCCCAATAAAAAACGTGAAATTATCCATTTAAGAGAAATTCTGGAATCTGAAGATTATCAAAATTCCCGTTCTCCTTTATCTATAGGAATTGGTAAAACCAAAAGCGGAGAAATTTTTATTTCCGATATGCGAGAGATGCCACATTTAATTATTGCAGGAGCAACCGGGAGTGGAAAAAGTGTGGCTATTCATTCAGTATTATTGAGTATCCTGTATAAATCTTCACCCGATGAAGTTAAACTTGTACTAATTGATCCAAAACGTGTAGAACTTGCATTATACAACTCTCTTCCTCACTTATTGACTCCAGTCGTTGTCAATACAAAGCTTGCAAAAAATGCACTTGATTGGGCTGTTTTTGAAATGGAAAATCGATATAAAAAACTCGCAATGATCCAAGCTCGAAATATTGATCAATATAATAAAAAACTGGAATTAATGAAACATACTGAAGATGAATCCCTTGAAAAACTTGAAGATACTGAAACACTTCCATATATTGTAATAGTCATAGATGAGTTTGCCGACCTTATGATGGAATCAGGTCGAGAAATTGAATTCGCGGTTGCCCGAATCGCTCAAAAAGCAAGGGCAGTTGGGATTCATTTGATCCTAGCTACTCAGCGTCCTTCCATAGATGTTATCACCGGTACAATTAAGAATAATTTCCCATCTCGTATTGCACTTGCTGTTCCTTCCAAACATGACTCCCGTACCATCATTGATGTTATGGGAGCAGAAAAACTCCTCGGTAATGGAGACATGTTGTTTTTACCCCCAAAAACCGCATCTTTAGTTCGTCTTCATTGTGCTTACGTTTCGGAAGAAGAAATCCTACGTGTAGTGACGTACTTATCTAAGCTCGGCCGTCCAAAGTTTAACTCCCAGGTTGTCAAACCACTTAATGAAGAAAGTACTGAAGAAGTAGATCAGGATCTTGATGAATTATTTTATGATGCAGCTGATACTGTAATTAGTACCGGTCAAGCTTCAGCTTCATTTTTACAACGAAAAATGAGTATAGGTTATGCCCGTGCTGGACGGCTTATCGACCAGTTACAAAAACATGGTGTCGTATCAGCCCCGGACAGTAAAAATAAACGCGAAATTCTTATGTCCATGGCAGAATTAAAAGAATTCCTCGGAAACGAGAGGAAATCGAATCCTGAAATTTCTGAGGTATAAAATGCACAAATTATTAAAAAGTGTTTGCATTTTTGCGCAGTTGTTGTTAAAATCATCTGATGAAATTTAATCCAACATTCAACATAGACCGTATTGAAATTGGAAGGGGCGGTTTATTTTTTATTTTAGGACCTTGCGTAATCGAATCAGAAACATTCGTACTCGAACTCGCTTACCGCCTCAAGGAATTAACAAGTGAAATTCAGGTTCCCTTTATCTTCAAAGCTTCTTTTGACAAAGCTAACCGTACGTCAATTAATTCATTTCGCGGCCCAGGTATTAAAGAAGGACTCCGTATTTTACGTCGGGTTAAAGAAGAATTAGATATTCCTGTATTATCTGACATCCACGAAACCTGGCAGGCGGAACTTGCTGGAGAAGTACTATCTATCATCCAGATACCTGCTTTTCTTTGCCGTCAGACCGATTTATTACTCGCTGCAGGAAAAACCGGTTTACCTATAAATGTTAAAAAAGGTCAATTCGTTTCCCCCGAAGATATGTTTCCTGTTGTTGATAAAATAAAATCAACCGGAAATTCGAAGATAATCTTAACCGAACGAGGTACTTTTTTTGGATACCGGAACCTTGTAGTGGATTTTAGGAATATACCAATTATGAAACGAACAGGCATGCCTGTTGTAATAGATGTGACACACTCAGTACAGAGACCCAGTGCTTCCGGAGGTGTATCCGGCGGAGACCCTGAATTTATTCCTATTATTGCTTCATCTGGGGTGGTTTCTGGAGCTGATGGTGTTTTTATGGAAGTTCATCCGGATCCCTCAAATGCTTTATCCGACGGAACCAATTCCCTGGATTTAAAAAAATTAAAACCCCTGTTAATTAAATTAAAATCATTATATAATATAATCTCATGAACATAGTAGACATTGGACGAAAGGTTTTAGAAATTGAGGCAAAAGCCATTGAAAAAACCATACCCAGAATCGATAAAAATTTTGAAAAGGCTGTCAATATCCTTTTTAAAACCAAAGGAAGAATTGTCACCACGGGTATGGGAAAATCTGGATTGATCGCAAAAAAAATATCTGCGACACTTACTTCTACCGGGACACCTTCCGTATTCTTACACCCTTCGGAAGCCCTGCATGGAGATATCGGAATAATCGACAGCAATGATGTTGTTCTGGCATTATCGACCAGCGGTGAAACCGAAGAAGTTTTGAGACTTTTAAATGTAATCAAACGCATTGGAGTTCGACTAATTTCTCTTGTTGGAAATACCAAATCCACTTTAGCGAAAGAAAGCGATGTATTTATCGATTGTAGTATAGAAAAAGAAGCATGCCCCATTGGGCTTGTACCTTCCACTTCCACTACTCTCACCCTCGCTGTTGGTGATGCAATCTCAATTGCATTAATGGAAAAAAAGGGATTTAGCGAAGAAGATTTTAGGTATTTTCACCCCGGTGGTTCAATAGGTAAAAAATTATTAAAAGTCAAACACCTTATGCACATCGGAGATGAATTACCTATTATGCCACTTCATTCAAATATGACTGATGTAGTCAAAAAAATAAATGAAAAAAAATTCGGAGTAGCCATTATCACCGACGAAAATTTCTGTGTGCAAGGAATTATCACCGACGGGGATCTCAGGCGAAATCTCCTAAAAAATGTCGATTTTACCGGCACAACAGCAGAAACTTGCATGACCAGGAACCCTTTATCGATCGGGGAAGAAAGCCTGGCTGTTGAAGCTTTAAAAATCATGGAAGAAAGACTAATAACTTCCCTGGTAGTAACAGAAAATAACCGGGTAAAAGGGTTATTGCATTTACACGATTTGTGGCGAACGGAGATGATATAATGGACCAAAAAGAACTGGCCAGGAAAATCAAATTAATTATAATGGATGTAGATGGTACTCTTTCGGACGGGAGATTCTATATGCTCCCGGATGGTACAACTTTAAAATCTTTTGATGTGAAAGATGGAACCGGAATTATATTTGCAGGCTTAGCCGGAATCAAAACCGCCATTATCACGGGAAAAGTTTCGGAAGCTGTACAAAAACGAGTTGTGGAACTACAAATCGATGACTATTATCCTGGCGTGCAGGATAAAACAGCTCCTTTTTTTGAACTCATTAAAAAGTACGGATTAAAAAAAGAAGAAGTGGCATATATAGGAGATGATATTGGTGATGCAGAAGTTATGGGAATGGTCGGGTTCTCAGCTGCTGTGGGTGATGCCCATCCTCTTATAAAACGAATTTCTCACTATATTGCGAAGCGTTATGGCGGACGTGGTGCTGTAAGAGAATTAATCGATTTCATCCTGGATGCTCAGGAAAAATGGCCAGAAATATTTACACGTTTGAAAAGTGTTGCCAACTCCGATGAAATTATGAGAAAGATAAACTCCTGATCTGGGAGATTCTCTGCTTCGAATTTCTTTCATATACCACGATTTACTTTGAAAAGATATGATTCATTAGTTTGAATTTTATCTTCGATATTGCATCAGAAAAAAGATCATGATAAAATAATATCCTAAGAATACATGTGTCTTTACCCGGTTAAAAGGAGTTAGACATGAACATGATTATCAAATGCCCCACATGCGGTGCCAACAACAGGTTAAAAGAGGATTCCTCCAATGCCAAACCTTTGTGCGGCAAATGTAAATCACCACTTATAGTACAACAAACCACCGGCCCCATTTATCTTACAGATATTACATTCGATAATTTTATACGTAAATCAAATAAACCTGTATTAGTAGATTTTTGGGCCAATTGGTGCGTTCCTTGTCGTCTTCTTGCGCCTGTTCTTGAAACTTTCGCACAATCTCAACATTCCATAATTGTTGCAAAGATAGATACAGATAAAAACCCACTGATCGCATCTAAATTTCAAGTTTTCTCCATCCCAACAATGATTCTTTTTGTAGAAGGAAAAGAAGTAAAGCGGATTACCGGTGCACTCCCCCTCCAAGCTTTGGAAAATCAGCTAAAACCCTGGATTAGTATCAATTAACCAGGGAAAATTTCTTATTCAAAAATAAATAGTGACTATAAACTGACCTGAATTATCATTTAAATCGAAATCATTAATTCCAATAAATAAACGACCCGTTCCCTGCATCTGGAAAGGAGCTTTATCATCACCTATATAAAACATCTGCCCATTAGCACCAACTTTTCCAATTAAAGCCCCTGTTGGCATATTGGGAAGTGGTTTCCGTTTATTCCAGGTAAGGTTCAATTCTCCATTTTGGTATACCATATTGTTTTTATCGATATAAATATATCCTGTGACTGAAAATAAAACAGTTTGGCCAGCTTTCACATCCAAAGCGGTATCCACCC
>JAKAGC010000128.1 GCA_021817755.1 Acidobacteriota bacterium
TGTATAACTTCGAAGGAATCACCGCACTGGAACCTGAAAAAACAGCCACATTCTTATTGTAAGCAATATCCATATTGGTAATAACTTCTACCGGGAGAGCAAACCGCTTATAGGTTTTATCTTTTAATGAATAGGAATAAAGATTTATGTTTTCTTTTTCATCCACTCTGAAATAGATTTGAGCCGGAGAGCCAGGATACCAGTAACTTTCTTTTAAAGAAGGGTCGAAGTTCTTTGAAATCGGTTCGATTGCTTGCGTGGCCAGATCATAGAAGAATGCCTGGTAATCGTAATCATTGGGAATCATGTTCGGGTCCTTTAAATTCTTTCCGATACCATTAAAAGCAGAAGGTCCACCAAGAACCAGCCATTTTTTTGAATCCGGTGACCAGGTTACGGCCTGGAAAAAATTACCGTCGAACATTTTCTTCGATGCCATGGACGCAATATCATAAAGATAGAAGGTTTTCCGGGCATAAGGTATCTTTTTATCATCTTCTTCATCTTTAGCAAACATAATCGATTTTCCATCCGGGCTAATGACACCATACCCGAAATTCTGGGTTTCATCCGTGATTTGATGAATGACTCCGCCCACAGGATAGTAGATAAAGAAGCTGTTTTTAAAAGTACCAAACTGGGTTCTATCCCGTAATGTATCTATATATTTATATTCCGTTGGTCCTTCTTTTTTGGAATAGGTATTGTAAAGAATAAACGACAGATCCGGTGACCATTGATAGCCCGATAAATTCTTTACATTTTTTAAAACCGGTACAGCCTGGTTCGTATTTAAATTGAACTGGTAAATAGTAGATTCTTCTTTATCGCTGACTCCATAAGAAAAACGATCCGATCCGTTCCCCATCCACTGAAAGTTATCATAATTTCCCAGGTCTTTGGAAGAGAAAACCGTACTCCCTGTTGCAATATCCAGGATTTCCATCCATCGGACGAATTTACCCGAATCTTTGAGAGTCTGCCGTAAATAAACCACCACACGTTTTCCATCAGGGGAAACCTGCGGATTATCTACTTCGATCATATTGAGGATATGCTCGATTTGGACCTTATGAAAAGGATCCAAAGAGAATTTTACATTATCTGCTTGAAAGGCTTCTTTATTCTGCAACGATGCATTTACTCCCAGGTTCATACCCGTTCCTTTCGGAACCAATATTTTCAAAACAAGCAAATGTTTTTCATTCGATAAATCGATATCCCCAGTCATTTTGTCATTTGCAGGTTTCAGCGAGAGAGGTTTTCCATCCATAAAAGCCGAAACTTTTAGGTCTTTATGTTCAAGAACCAACTGGGTTTGTAACCACCGTGCCGGCTCGATGTAAGCTGCCAGGAAATAAACCGCTGTCTCTTTCGCTTTGTATTCCGCAGGTTTGAGAGGGTTCCAGGTAAGAATGGTTGATTTATCCCATGTCAGTTTGCCTCCCGTAATCGGATTTAAATCGGTAATGGCGATTTGGTTAAAATTCAATACTGCATTATCATTTTTTAATAATGCCGCTTCTGCTGCCGGAATCTCAACCGGTCCAAGAAGCAGCCATTCCTGAATTTTTTGTACAACCGGTTTAACCTCCGGTTTTGCCTCCGGCTTTACTTCTTCTGCCGGTAAATTGAATTGAGTAATAAAAGAAAAAAGAATCATCATCAATCCGATGACATAGTAAACTTTAAACTTTTTATTAAAAATCATCTGACCTCCTATTTTTATTCGGAATTGTTCGAATGGATTGAACCTATTTAATACGATAGAGAATCTCTCAGGGTTTTGATTTTTTTTACAGTCCCCAGTTTAGTTTTTCGTTCAATAATTTATAATAATTGATATCCGGGCTTTCAATCATTTTAAGTTTTTTATCATGGATTCCCGCTTCAAAATAATCTTCTTTATTCATCGGTATCACCATTTGTCCGTCTACAGTAAGAAAGCCTTCGATGTCAGTCATTAAGGTTACGCGGATTACTGAATTATCAGGGACGACAAGAGGCCGGAAGGTAAGGGAGTGCGGACAAATAGGAGTAATAATCATGCCGTTGACTTTAGGGCTGACAATCGGGCCCCCTGCGGCAAGGGAATAAGCAGTTGAACCAGTTGGAGTCGCTACAATCAACCCATCGGCACTCACTTCTGCCACATTTAGATTATCGATGCACAAATGCAACTTAATAATACGGGCGATATTTCCCTTTCCCGATACCACATCATTTAATGCAATATAGGTTTGACCTTTATATCGAATATTTAATAGCTTACGTTCCGAAACACGCGGTGTATCAAGAAAAACTTGTTCTAATTTTTTCTCGATATCTTCTTTATTTAATTCCGTAAGGAAGCCCAACGTACCCATATTGAAGCCCGCAACAGGAATTCCTTTTTCTACCGCTTCCTTTGCCACCGATAAGAATGTACCGTCACCCCCGATCAGGATGATGATATCCGAATGATCTGCGATTTCTTCGCGTCGAATAGAACCCTTTTTCCCGACTAAATCCGCAGCGATTTTTTCTAAGACTACATTTACCCCTAATTTTTCCAGAAACGTAACCGCTTTTTCCAGGTATTCCACAACTTCCGTGTTCGGCTTGGCGACAATTCCTGCGTTTTTATAATTCAATTGCATCTGTTATTATTTTATCATTAATAGAGGATGGTTTTCCATACTGCAACAGAAAAAAAAATTCCTGGTTTCCTTTTCTTCCCTTTACACCTGCAAATGTAAAGCCCATTATTCCATAATTTAATTCTTCGATCCGGTGTTTCAATTCGATGACAATTTCAGCCTGCCGTTCCGTATCACGGATGACCCCACCTTTTCCCACTTTTTTCCGGTCCGCTTCGAATTGCGGTTTCACCAACGACACAATCGTTGCATTTTTAAATGCAGAGAGCGCCGGAAGGATGAGCGTAATGGAAATAAAAGAGACATCGATTGAAATGACATCCGGTTCGAATCCCACCTGCTCCGGCATTAAATTTCTTGCATTCGCTTTAATCAGTTTCACCCGTTTATCCTGCTGCAAATGGTAATCGACCTGCTGAATATTAACATCCACACCTGCAACAAATATAGCTCCCTGTTTGAGCATATAATCCGTGAATCCACCAGTTGAAATTCCTATATCCAGAGCTTTCACACCCTTTAAATCGATATTGAAATCCTGGAACGCTTTTTCAATTTTTAATCCACCCCTCGAAGCATAGGGAAATTTTTCTTTTATTTCTAAATTATTTGCCTCAGTAACCGGTTTATCCGCTTTATACACCACCTGACCATCCACCAAAACATCACCAGCCATTACCATCGCTTTGGCTTTTTCTCTCGAAGGCACAAGACCACGTTGAACCAGTTCAAGGTCCAGACGGTTTTTTACCGGTTTCGTTGCCATCAGATGTCCCTCCTTTCAAAATCCGGGATGCGAAATTTACTTGCCAGGTAATTAATGCGGTACTTCATTTCGATCGCCGGTTTTCGGAGCTCAGGTGCCAGGTTCCTTAAAAAAACATTGCATTTTATATTAAGATCATTGTCGTTTTCAAAAAGCTTTACCAGCTTTTCCATGACAGGCCCCATATCCACAGATTCATTGTTATCACGGCAACTGCGTAACATTTCGAAATCCGTTTTTAATGATATCAATACTTCGGGGAATTCATTTAAAAATTTCTCAACAGGATCGATCCGGGGAGCAGCAGCTTCGCCCGAAGCCTCATTCGATTCTTTTCCTTCACCACCTACATTCAACTGAAGAAAGGATTCGAAACTCTTTCTCACTTCATAGGAAAAATTGGAAAAGCTCTCTATTTTTTTGTTTTTCAACCTCCACCGCTCGATCACACGTTCAATGGACTCTTTGATTACTGGAAAAGGAATCCGTTTTTCCCACCAGTGATACAGCATATCGAAATCACTCGTGGTGATAAAAAAGATGATATTGTAATGAAATTGCAGGTGTTGAATGATTCGAATAATGTACTCTTTATCTTCGTCTTTCTTAATTGTTTGCGGAGGAAGCATACCCAAACCGGTTTATTTATCCGACTTCTTTTTTATTACGATATCATAGATACGTTTTAAGCCGAAATAAATCAGATCCGGTTCGAACATATCGATACCCTCGATCCGGTTTTCAAAATGCCGGACCAGTCCACCCGTAGCAATAACTTTCGCATCCTCTCCTACGATTTTCTTATACTCTTTAATCATGTAAGACAAGCCCCCGATGTAAGAGAAGAATATTCCCGACCGGATATGGTTTTCCGTATTTTTTCCCAGTATCGATTCCGGGGCGCTGAAATGGATACGTCCCAATTTGGCTGCATGCTGCGCCAGGCTGTTTATAGAGAGCTCGATCCCCGGTAAAATCGCTCCTCCCAGGTACTCAAAATCCCGGCTAACCACATCAAAAGTCGTCGCTGTACCCGAATCGATGACGATAAACGGTGGATTAAAGAAATTCGACGTACCCACCACATCAGCGATACGGTCCGCCCCAAGCTCAGAAGGAACATCGATCTTGAATTTTAAACCTGTATTTAACGTACAATCGATAAATAACGGTGAAATTTTAAAATAATGCTCGATACTTTGTCTCAGGGAGTTATCCACGAAGGGAACCACCGATGATACCACTACATCGGAAATTTCGTGCCTGTATTCTTTTTTGATAAGACTCTTTAAGTATTGAACCGGAACTTCATCCGGTGTCATTAATTTATTCTTCGAAACGATGCGATCTTTATCGAAAATCGCAGTTCCAATTGTTGTATTGCCAACATCGATCGCCAGTAACATAATTTCGCTCCTTTTGTTTCAATGCTGCTATTCGATTTAAGATAAACGTACGCAACACTATATCACAGTTTTCAAGATTTCACAACAATGGAACCCGTGATATTCTTCTGTTTTAGTCAAGAAAAAAAAGGTAATTAAGAATAATTCACACCCTGATTTTCTGTTTTTGGAATACTTTCTCAAATAATTATATGTATAGTGAAAAATTTTTTTCCAGGTGTAAAAAATTTTTATGCAAATTATATGGGTTTGCTTAAAATAATGGTATAATATCGTTTAAAAAACATACGAGGAAAAAACGTGGTTAAATTAAAAGAATTTAGTCTGGCGTTAGGGGTCATCAATAATATCCTCATCTTGAATCAAGAAAACCGAATCACCTTTATCGGGGATGAGATACGGAAACAGTTATTTAAGTCAGGATTGGACGGAGAATTCAAGGAATTTCTTCCTGATAATTTCCCTGATCCAAAGGATCAGAGCGAATTGATCAATAAGATCGAAGATGTCCGTCAAAACAGGAATACGTGCTACTTCAAATTTAAAAACAGTAAGACCAATCTGTTTATATTCCCTGCCAATTACGGACAAAGCAGCAACATTATACTCGCTGCCGAAGAGCAAATCCTCAAGGCCAATAACATTGAATTTGAGCTCACCGAGCGCGTTAAGGAACTCGAATGTATGTACAGTATCAGTAATGAAATCGAAGCCACACGCAACCTCTATGATGCCCTTAGGAATGCTGCAAAACATCTATCCAAGGGATTCCAGTATCCCCAATTAATCGTAGCCGATATCTACCTCGACGGAATCAGTTACGGTGATCCTCAGTGCTGCACCGATAATTATAAGGATATACTCGTAGAACCCTTGATTATCAATGACAATATCCGGGGAAATATTTCCGTATGCTACAAGATGAAAGAGCAGTTTCTTGAAGAAGAGGTGAAACTGTTAAGAGAGATTGCCGTAATGCTTTCCAATGCCATTGAAAAGGAAGAGACCAGCGAAGATCTCCAGGCTCAACAGGACCTTCTTGTATCCAAGAATTCCGAATTAACCGATTTAACCGAAGATCTCACCCGTACCAATAATAACTTGCAAGCTCTTTTGAATGCCATCACCGATCCCCTGGTCGTTATTGATTCCGAATTCAATATCACTCTTTCCAATAAACCCGAAATTCGAATCGATGAAAAATGCCACCGCGAATTATTTAAATCCGAAGAAGTTTGCGAAAATTGCCCTGCTATTGTCGCTTTCAGTGAGGGACGACCTTTCTCCATTCAGAAAAGACATGAAAATCTCCAATACAATCTCCAGGCTTACCCCATTCTCAACGGAAAATCCGAGAACCCCGAAACCATCCTCGAAATTTGCAGTGATGTCACCGAAGATGAACACATTAAAAATCAACTTTTCCAATCATATAAACTCGCTTCACTCGGTAAACTCGTAGCAGGTGTTGCTCATGAGATCAACAACCCCAATACCTTTATACGCGGAAATATTAAGATCATCGATGAAGCGTTCCGCGATATCTTGCCTCTGCTCGACCACGAATACGAACAAAATAAAACACTCAAAATCGCCCGTCTCAATTATGAACTCTTCCGCGAACATGTTCCCGTTTTACTTGAAGATATGATGGGCGGCGCCAATAGAATTAAGAAAATCGTTGATGGACTTCGTAATTTCGCCAAGAAAGATGAAGGTCTGTTAACCGATGAAGTCGATATCAACCACCTTATCCAGAACAATCTCCGAATTACGGAAAAAGAAGTAAGGAAGCATGCAAAAATGGTATTAAACCTTGATCCTACGCTTCCAACATTCAAGGGAAATTCTCAAAAAATCGAACAGGTCCTGATGAACCTGCTAATCAATGCCGCTCAAGCCATTGAAAAAGAAGACGGATTGATTATTATTGAAACAGGCCTCGATGAAAATAAAAAATGTGTCGTTATTAAAGTTAATGACAATGGGAAAGGTATGGATGAGAATACGCGAAAACATATTTTCGATCCCTTTTTCACTACCAAGCGCGATAAAGGTGGTACAGGGCTCGGTCTTTCTATTACTTACGGTATTATTACCGAACATAGTGGAAAGATCATGGTAGATTCGCAACCCGGAGTAGGAACGACTTTTACCATTTCTATTCCCACTTCTCAATCCAATCATAACCAGGAGAAATGATGATTAAAGTACTTGTGATCGATGACGATCAGGCAATATTAAATTTTATGCGTATATTTTTACTCCAATCCGGGGAGTTCGAAGTCCAAGTACTACAAGATAGTACGCGTGCTTACGAAGTACTCGAAAACGGCCAGTTCAATGTACTCTTGCTGGATATGGATATGCCGAATGTTTCCGGTATGGATGTTCTACGTTATATCAAAGAAAATAATATCGAAATAGTAACCATCGTGTTAACCGGCGTCGAAGATATCGATATGGCAATCTCAGCCATGAAACTCGGTACAGCCGATTATATGCTCAAACCCATCGATGAAGATCGCCTTCTCGATACCCTCCACTCCGCTATCGATAAAAATAAAATATCCCACCCCTCCAATGAAACAAAAGCCCCTATGTCTCTTGATGGGCTCTCTCAGAAAGAGGTATTTAAGAATATCATCACCCAGGAAGAACAGATGTTTAAGATCTTCCATTTCGTTGAAAAATTCGCTCCTACCGATAACAGCGTATTGATTTGGGGTGAGAGCGGTACAGGGAAAGAATTGATTGCCAAAGCCATTCACCAGATTAGCCAGCGGCGGGACAAGCGTTTCGTTGCCGTTAATGCCGGTGCATTTGCCAATGAACTTTTTGCCTCCGAATTCTTCGGACACGATAAAGGGTCGTTTACAGGAGCTATCACCGATAAAAAAGGATTCATCGAAGAAGCAGACGGCGGTACATTGTTCCTCGATGAAATAGGTGAATTAACTCTTCCGATCCAGGTGAAACTCCTTCGGGTATTACAGGAAGAAGAATTCTACCGTCTCGGTTCCACCCGCAATCGAAAAGCCAATGTCCGTATAATCGCGGCTACCAATAAAAACCTTTTTGATGAGATTAAAAAGGGAAATTTCAGGAAAGACCTTTTCTTCCGGTTGAATATTAACTCCATCAATCTTCCTCCCCTACGCGAACGCAAAGGAGATGTCGAGCTCCTTGCCCATCATTTCCTGAAAGAGTTCTGCCAACGTTATAAGAAGAATATCCAGCGTATCTCTCCCAATGTCATGAACCTCCTAAAAGGGTATGCTTTCCCCGGAAATGTAAGGGAAATAATGAATATTATCAATAGCTCCATCATCGTTGAATCTTCCCAGGAACTCCAAAAAAAATCCTTACCCAGTTATTTCCTTGAAAACAGCCAGATTCCGCAAGAAGCCTCTTTTAGCGGTCAAATGCTGCTCACATTGAGCGAAGTGGAAAAACGTCATATTATGAAGGTGCTCAATCATACTCGTATGAATAAAACCAAAGCATCGAAAATCCTTGGTATTTCTCGTGTAAACCTGATCGCCAAGATAAAAAAATACAATCTTGAATAATCCCGGTATACGAATCGACCGGGTAGGATGAAAAATGAAACAATGGTACGAAACACTATTTGAAAACTATGCAGAAACTTACGAAAAAGAAGTATACACACAAGGAACCATTACCGAAGTCGAATTTATCGAAAAGGAAATAGGTTTCGATAAAACAAAACGAATCCTCGATATCGGATGCGGTACTGGAAGACATGCTATTGAACTCGCCCGTAAAGGATATCAGGTAACAGGAATCGATCTTTCAAAAGACCAGTTAAAAAAAGCTCAAGAAAAGGCAAAAGCTCTAAACCTCTCGA
>JAKAGC010000129.1 GCA_021817755.1 Acidobacteriota bacterium
TTTGAGTTTTTTGTAGAATTTTTTGCAAATGGAAAAGCAAATCCTTTTCAAAATTATTAAGAGCTATCAAATCATTCCCCCAAATATCTTTATAATTTTACATTCCTTTTTCAAAATACATCATTGCAGATTCTAAGAACATAAGTGCAGGAAATACAATAGTAATTGCAGAATTTATAAAAGTATGGTGTTAATCCTATTAAGTAGTATAAGAATATGTAACAAATGATAAATTAGTTAAGAAGATGTTTAAAATTGTTTTACCTTAAGGCTAAATCTGTGACTCGTAAAAATTTAAAATTTTTCTTTACTATTAACCAAAAGAGTTGTATAATGCCACTTAATTTATTCCCTCCCGGGGAACCAAACCATGCAACTGAAAATAAAAGATCTGGTGGCCTTGCTCGATATTAACGAAAAAACAGTACACGAATGGATTAAAGAAAAAAAACTTCCCGCCTATAAAATTAACCATCAATTCCATTTTAATACAACTGAAATTAAAGAATGGGCTCTCAACAACGGGATTTCAATTTCTCCAAAATTTTTGGAACAAACACTGCCTGAAACTCAAACTCCCCAAATCCTGCTTTCTAAATTACTTGAAAAAGGTGGCATATTCTATAATATAGAAGGTCACTCAGTTATAGAAACTATTAAAAATGCGGCCAAAAATATCCCAATTCCTCCTGAAATTACAATGGATATAGTTACTTATTCTTTAATTCAGCGGGAGGAAATGATGCCCACCGCACTCGGAAAAGGAATAGCCGTCCCACATCCCCGAAATCCCATAATAACAGATATCGAAAACGAATCCATTACTCTTTGCTTCCTTAAAAATAAAATCAATTTTAACGCTATCGATAATATCCCCGTTACCACACTTTTTATTATATTAAGTGCCAACTCGAAACGACATCTCGAAATCCTTTCAAAAATTTCTTTCTTATGCCGGCAGGATGACTTTATTCAAATCCTCAATAACCAGGCACCACAAGATAAGATCATATCCACTATTATCGAAAGTGAAAAAAATTGGATAAAACTCTGATGGAATAATTATGGAACTCTTTCTCTACGCTATAATTTTATATTTGTTTACAGGTATTATACAGGCATTCATCCCAGGTAAAATCAGATCAGTATTGATGGTAATAGGAGCCGGTGTTTCTTCCACTCTTTTAACTCTTCTTTCATCTCATGTATTGCTTTCAGGCAATACAAAAATGGCACTCCTGCAATTCCCATTCCCATGGAGGGAAATAACTGTCGCCATTGATCCCTTGTCTGCTTTTTTTATCCTTGTAATTGCAGTTATCAGTTTTCTCGCTGTTCTCTATTCTATAGGTTACCTTAAGCCCTATTATGAAAAAAAAGAAGTCTCCGGGACCCATCTTTTTTTTATGAATCTGCTCATCGTCTCTATGCTCCTTGTTACAACCATACAAAATGGATTAACCTTCCTCGTTGTCTGGGAAATTATGTCATTAAGCTCCTTTTTCCTCGTATTTTTTGAACATGAAAAGAAAGAAGTTTTTAATGCAGCCATCCAATATTTAGTTGCAATGCATATTGGAGTTATTTTTCTTATTGCGGCGTTTGTTTTGCTCTACATCCATACAGGAAGCCTCGCTTTCTCTGCACTCGAAAGATTTTTTAATCAAAATCCCCAGGCTTCTTCCCTCGTATTTATTTTCTTTTTTATCGGGTTTGGCACAAAAGCCGGATTTATTCCGTTTCATGTATGGCTACCCGAAGCTCATCCCGCAGCACCTGCTCATATTTCCGGTATAATGTCAGCATTAATGATAAAAACCGGAATTTATGGTATTCTTCGCGTCATTTCCTTTACCCATAACCCACCCCCCGGACTCGGATATTTTGTATTAGGGATCTCTCTTGTATCTGCACTTCTTGGGATACTCTATGCTTCAGTTCAAAAAGATATAAAGCGCTTCCTTGCTTATTCCAGCATTGAAAACATCGGTATTATTGGGCTTGGAATCGGTACAGGTATGCTTGGACTATCTTTCTATAACTACAGTATGGCTTTCCTTGGTTTTGGAGGTGCTTTATTTCATCTTTTGAACCACTCCATATTTAAATCCCTCCTCTTCTTTAGTTCAGGTTCCATTTATGCGAAACTTCACCATAAAAATATGGAAAGAATGGGCGGCTTAATTCACAGCATGCCTTATACGGCAGTGTTTACCTTAATTGGGTCCGCTGCAATTTGCGCACTTCCTCCTTTTAACGGTTTCTCCAGTGAATTCCTTCTTTATTTCTCAATGATTAAAGGTATTCATGTCCCCGGTGCACTAGTAAAAACAGCAAGCATTCTTTCTATTGCAGGCTTGTCATTTGTCGGTGCCACTGCATTGATCGCATTTACACGGATGTATGGCATTACTTTCCTCGGTGTTCCCCGTGAAAATTTATCAATCCATGAAAATGAAAATATATCGACTCATAACAAGAAAGCTGATGATTCCAACAAAGCGATGTTGACTGTAATGGGAATACTTGCAGCTTTCGCACTCGGACTTGGGTTGTTTCCCAAACTCGGATTTAAGTTGATGAAACATCCCCTCAGAGTCTTGATGATGTACGATGAAGCCCCCAATACTCCCTTTCCTGATTTCCTTGGAAAGATTTCGTTTTCTCTTTTTCTTTTCCTCGGTATGTTTTTATTTTTCTTTTTACTTCGAAAGTTAATATTAAATAATAGGGAAGTCAAAACATATAAAACCTGGGATTGCGCATACCAAAAGGCAACAGCTAGAATGCAATATACAGCATCTTCATACTCCCGGATTTTTGCACTTCTTTTTAAACCATTTCTAAAACTTGATTTTTCAATCCATTCTTCCACTGAATTATTTCCGTCACATTGGAAATTGGAAACCCATTTCAGGGATGTATTTGACCGTTATATTATTTCACCCGTCACTCATAGTATAAAAAATTCCGTGAAATGGTTTTCCTGGATACAACGTGGTTCAACTCAACAATACATCCTTTATGGCCTTTTGTTTTTACTTGCCGCAATAATGTGGATTTTAGGAACATCCTGATGATCGAATTAATAGTAAATGTTATAGTACTTGTTTTGATGCCTTTTCTCTACGTCGGAATTATCAACCGCGTAAAATCGTTCTGGGCAGGCAGAAAAGGCCCTTCAGTCTTACAACCCTTTTATGATTTTGCTAAAATGATGAAGAAAGGAGAAGTAATAAGTACCACCACTTCTTTCATCTTTCGGATTACTCCTTCTCTTCTCCTCGCTTCCACTCTTTCCGCGGCACTTGTAACTCCCATTATCAGGCATAAATCCATCCTTGGATTCGATGGAGATTTTATCTTTTTTATCTACATGCTCGGATTGGGGAAATTTTTCAGTGTATTAAGTGCAATGGATACAGGCAGCAGTTTTGAAGGAATGGGTGCCACCCGCGAAGTTACATTTTCCAGTTTTATTGAACCCGCATTTTTAATAATCCTTTCTTCACTCTGCCTCATAACCGGATATACCCGTTTTGATGATATTTTCCCCCAATTGACAGGGAATCCTGATATAGTAACATTAATAGCCGGATTAAGTGTGCTCGTAATCTTTGCAATGATTCTTGTAGAAGGCTGCCGCGTACCCGTCGATGATCCGAATACTCATCTTGAATTAACAATGATCCATGAAGTAATGATACTCGATAACTCAGGCCCAGATCTCGCCTTTATTCAGTATGCATCCTCAGCGAAAATGGTCATCCTCGCATCGCTTATTCCCAACTTAATAATTGCCAGAGGAACTTCTCTTTTAACCTGGATTATTCTTTACTTGATAATCATTACCGTTTCCGCCATATTAATAGGTCTCATTGAATCGTTAATGGCTAGGTTACGACTTATCCATCTTCCCCAGTTTATTTTTCTTCTATCGTCCGTTTCCCTCGTAGTTCTGGCAGCAATAATTGTTTATACTTACAGTTTCGGAGGTAGTCTATGATCCAATTTCTTGTCGTTCTATTTGCTGTTACGCTCCTGTACGTATCCATTACCGGACGAATCGAAACATATATAAAGTTGCTCTTTTTGCAAGGATTGTTTATTTTCCTTGTCGTTACCATCGAATCACCCGTACTAAATTCACTTAACTATATTTTTCTAATGGTCGAAACATTGGGATTCAAAACCATAATCATCCCCCTTATTCTTGTTAAAGCAGTTCGTAAAATGGGAGTGCGGCGTGAAGTCGAACCATACATTTTAAACTTTAATTCTCTACTCATTACCACTTTAATTATGATTTGCAGCTTCATACTCGCGTTTATGTCATTGAAATACGCCCCACAAATCAAACCCGTTCATTTTGCAGTGTCCATATCCGCAGTACTCACTGGATTATTTATTATTATGTCCAGGAAGAAAATTATTACACATATAGTCGGATTTATTATAATGGAAAATGGTATTTTCTTATTATCCCTTTCAATTGCTGGAGAAATGCCCTTAGTCGTAAACCTCGGAGTTTTATTGGATATATTTATCGGAATTTTCCTCCTCGTAATGGTATTAAAACGTATTCACTCCACTTTCGATGAGATTCACATCGATAAACTCACCCATTTAACCGATTAAAGGAATAGAATCATGATACCCATTATACTTCTTTTTCCTGTTGCCGCAGCACCATTCATATACTTTGTAAAATCCAGGACCTTAAATCATATCGTATTAATCATTTACGCTCTTTTAATGTCTACTGTGACCGGAATACTCTATAAAAATGGAGGACACTGGAGCCCTTTTTTACAAACCGACCCCTTGAATATCGTATTTCTTATTATTATGTCCATTCTTTTTCTCGGAGTCGCCTTTTATAATAGAGCATATTTTAAACATCATGATATTGGGATTAAGGCAGAAACCGAATACACCATTTTTTTCCTATTTTTTGTCGCATCCATGGCCGGTGTATTATTGTCTACTCATCTTGCTTTGATGTGGGTTTTTATCGAAGCAACCACGTTGTTTAGCGCACCATTGATTTATGTTGAACGTTCCCGGTCCTCGCTCGAAGCTGCGTGGAAGTACATTTTTATCTGTTCTATCGGTATTTCACTCGCCTTTGTTGGAATTATATTACTATCAATTGGAACAAAATCAGTAGATTCGTTATTTTTCAAAGATTTATATAGTAATGCAAAAACCATCGTTCCCTTCTGGTTGAAATTTTCGTTCCCTTTTATATTGATTGGACTCGGCACCAAGATGGGACTTGCACCTGTTCATGCGTGGTTACCCGATGCACACTCCGAATCCCCATCCCCCGTTTCCGCAATGCTTTCCGGCACCCTTTTGAATGCAGCTTTTCTTGGAATTTTACGTGTTTTTAAATTAATGACTCTTGCTGGTTTGGATTATTATGCAAGAACGTTGTTACTTGTTATGGGGCTTTTATCCCTCGTTGTAAGTGCGATTTTTATTCTTAGAACCAACAATTTTAAACGAATGCTTGCGTATTCTTCCATTGAAAACATGGGAATAATCTCCCTTGGAATAGCAACTGGGGGAATCGCGTATTACGCCTCTTTTCTTCATGTCATATCCCATTCGTTGGCTAAAGGATCTTTCTTTTTAACCGCAGGAAATATATTGAATCGCTTTCATACAAAAGAAATCGATAAAGTGCGTGGGATTCTTCAAATAGATAAAATCAACGGATGGCTGTGGATCGGAAGCTTTGCCGCCATATCCGGTATACCACCATTTCCCTCATTCATTAGCGAATTCTTAATAACCATGGAGTTATTTCGTGGACACCAATACATTATTGCAGGTATATTCTTCCTCGTATTTACCATTATCCTCTTTGGAATGGGGCGCTCTGTGATGCATATGGCTTTTGGACCCGCTGATCCTCATCTTGTGAAGGCATCCCCAGCCCCAATGACTTATATTCCCCAAATTGGTTTTTTAATGTTGGCCGTCGTTATCGGGATTTATACCCCCGATATATTGAATAATCTTTTAAAATGGGCATCAGCCCTATTAACAGATATAGTTTAAGCTGCTTTGGAGAGCTCTATAATGAGTGCAATTCAAACAAGAAATAACAGGGTTGTTTCCAGGGAAGATATTCCTCTTCTTCCCATTGATCAGTTTTGTGCGTTTCTTACAGACCAATCCAACCACGGGAAACGCCCCGTAATGTTTTTCGGTTTGCCATTTGAAGACCGTACTACAGATGAAGTAATCGTTTATAGTATCATGGCTCATGACGAAAGCTCATCTTTAAGCATCACCTCTTGTCTCATGAAGCGTGGGGAATCTTATCCCTCATTAACTCAGCAATTCCCTGCATTTCATATTTTTGAGCGGGAATTATTCGAGCAGTTTGGAATTACTCCTGCCCTTCATCCCTGGCTCAAGCCCGTGCGTTTTGATTATAGGCGATTGGATGAATCTTCAAACATCATTAATTATCCTTTTTTTCACATGGAAGGGGAAGAACTCCATGAAGTCGCTGTTGGTCCAGTACATGCCGGTATTATTGAACCAGGGCACTTTAGGTTTATGTGTCACGGTGAGAGAGTACATCATCTCGAGATACAATTAGGTTACCAACATCGTGGAGTCGAGTCGCTTTTTGAGTTCAATGGCAAGAAAGGCCGTAGACAAATCCCAATCCAACTCGCTGAATCCATAGCGGGAGATTCCGTAATTGCTCATGCCTCCGCATGTGCTCAGGCAATTGAAAGTCTTTCCCATTGTGATATCCCTCTTCGAGCAGCCGCCATCAGAGGCATTGCCCTCGAACTCGAAAGAATCGGAATCCATATTGGAGATCTCGGAGCGATCGCCAATGATATTGCATATCTCACAGGAAATGCCGTATTCGGTGCAACCCGTACGCTCGTTATAAATACCTCCCTTGCAATATGTGGCAGCCGTTTCGGAAGAGGATGGATTCGATTCGGCGGAGTACCCTTCGATATCGATGAATCGTTGCGAAGCCGTATTCGTGCAACTCTTGAAAAAGTTGAGCATGATGTTGTACTAATGGGCGAAACCATGTTTTCTTCTCCCAATGTTTTAACCCGTTTGGAAAAAACCGGGATACTCGAACATCAAAAGGCAAAGGATATAGGTATGGTAGGAATGGCTGCCCGTGCTTCCGGTGTCCAATTGGATGTTCGTTCCGACCACTCGTACGGTATTTACAAAAATTTTCCTATTTATAAAATTACATTGGAGAGTGGCGATGTTTTCGCTCGCGCTTATATTCGGTATATAGAAATCCGAAAATCCATTGCTTTTATTTATGAATTATTGGATAATCTCCCTCAGGGAAACACAATGAAACCCATAGAAATGTCTCTTGCTCCCAATAGTATGACCATATCCATGGTTGAAGGTTGGAGAGGTGAAACCGTGCATGCTTTGATAACAGATAAAGAGGGAAACATTGCTCGTTATAAAATAAAAGATCCCTCGTTTCATAACTGGTTCGGACTTGCTCTTGCCGTACGTGAAAATGGAGTATCCGATTTCCCATTGGTTAATAAAAGTTTTAATCTTTCCTATTGCGGTAACGACTTATAAACGGAGAGACATATGTTTGATATGTTAAAAATAAGAATTAATCAGGGCTCCCAGGCCATAAAAGATGTGCGTAAGGCAGTCATTCCTCTCCCTTTTCGCGGATTCCCCGTGATTTCCCCCCAGGAATGCAAGGGAGACAATAAAGCTTGTAATGCATGTTTGGAAGGATGCCCAACCAACGCCATTCACATCAATCAAGAAACCCGGAAATTATCAATCGACATTGGAAAGTGTGTGTTTTGCGGTGATTGTGTACGCAATTGTAAAGAAAATAAAATCGCTTTTTCCAATTTTCATAAAATCGCAGCTACTAACCCCAATACTCTTGTCTTAGAAGCCGGAATGACCCCTGAAGATTTTTACTCTAATGCAATCAAAGCAAGAGATCAAATTAAAAAGATTTTCGGACGCTCTTTAAAATTGAGGCAGGTTTCTGCTGCCGGGTGCAATGGATGTGAAATGGAATTAAATGCCTGTTCCAATGTGAATTTCGATATGCAGCGGTTCGGGATCGAATTCGTCGCTTCTCCTCGCCATGCTGATGGAATTGTTATAACCGGTCCCATATCTCAAAATATGTCTTTTGCAGTAGAGGATACATTTAATGCAGTACCCCAACCCAGAATAGTAATATTAGTAGGAAGCTGTGCAATAAGCGGAGGCGTCTTTGCATCTTCCCCCGCATTAAATCGTGAATTCCTTGAAAAATATCCCGTCGATTTATATATTCCCGGATGCCCAACTCATCCCTTAACTTTTATTAACGGAGTTCTCGATTTCCTCGGGCAATAAATTAAATATAAACTCATGTTCCATTTAGGGAACCTTATTGATGAAAGGAAAATATGAATATAGAAAAACCAACTTTAATTATTGATAGCGTCAAAGTAAAACGTAATATAGAGAGAATGGCTGCCAGAGTATCTGCTTCGGGAAGCGGTATCCGGTTTCGCCCCCATTTCAAAACCCACCGCTCCGCTGAAGTCGGGGAATGGTTTCGTGAAGCCGGAATAAACGCCATTGCCGTTTCCTCCGTGGAGATGGCAGTGTTCTTTGCT
>JAKAGC010000130.1 GCA_021817755.1 Acidobacteriota bacterium
ACTGTTTACGATAGTGCAGGAAATTCTGCCGGTATCGGAAGCCGTTATTTTATTATTGATAATAATACGGTTAACCGATCCACTCCATCCGTAAATGCAGATTTGAAACATGTACCTTTAAATTATTTCAATCCCGTGAAAGTACAACGAGGGTTCTCACTTAATCCTAAAAATGAAACCTTCTATCCTGATACAAACGGATATATTTCAGTTAATGTAAAGGAATTGGACCGGTGCGAGATTCATTTCAAGCGAAGCCAGAAAGATGCATCCTCAACATCCACCGCATCTATTTCCAATATAACGCCGCTTCCTGTGGGTTCAACACTTGATCGGGAGAAGGGTATTTTTTACTGGTCGCCTGGTCCCGGTTTTGTAGGAAAGTACACTTACCAATTCATTTATGAAGGTTACAGATACAAATTCAACATAAATGTAATTCCAAAATTCGCAACGAAAAAGTAAATATTTTTCCAGGGGCCGGGGGTGGTTTTTCAAAACCCTCCCCGGTCCTTAAGAGGTATAGATGCGACTTGAAAAGCAGCAAATTACTGCCGGGTTTATCAAACAGAAAACAATTGAAAAAGGAGCGGCATTGTGCGGGATCGCTCCTATAGAGCGCTTCATAAATGCTCCCCACGGATTTCACCCCACCGATATTTTACCCCAATGCCGTTCCGTTATTGTCTTCGCTTCTCCTTTTCCTATTTCAACATTATCATGTAATACCAATTCTCCTTACACATTCGTTCGAAATAAGATGGTTGAGAAAACCGATCAAATTTCGTTTCTTTTAGCAGTTGAATTGGAACAAGAAGGAATTTTAGCTGTCCCAATCCCTTGCGCCGAACCTTATGATTACTGGGATGAGAGTAGGAATCATGGGAGGGGAATATTATCGTTGAAGCACTCAGCACATCTTGCAGGCTTGGGCAACCTTGGAAAGAATACACTTCTTGTTAACCGAACCTATGGAAATATGATTTGGTTGGGTGCTGTTCTGGTTTCTGCTGAATTGGAAGGAGATTCAATCGATATGGAGACTCTATGCCCGTCCGGCTGTACTCTTTGCCTGGATAAATGCCCTCAGCATGCATTGGATGGAAAAACCATCGATCAGAAATTATGCAGAGAAAAGTCCATTAGTTGTACTCCCGGTGGTGGATGGGTTTTATCATGTAATATTTGTAGAAAAATTTGTCCTGCTAACCGTGTGATAAAACAAAATCTGTAACGATTAGTGACGAGCAACTATTTACTTTTAGCTGGTAATTGCTCCACATATTTCCATTCAATTATTTCCGATTCTCGAATATCCATCAGAAAATTATCAGTATCATTCGTTCTTTGAGCTTTATCATTCAACCAATTCTCGATCCCTTTTAAAAGAGTCAACACTTTTACCTGGGCGGCTTCCGCTTCTTTTTTCAAACCTGATTCCGCATAATAATCCCGGATTGAAATCATACCAGATAATGTATTGTATTGTGGGGATTCGGTGTCACAGTACAAATCGGTAAAAGAGAAAGGATATGATTTTTCAAGTTCTATCTCGTATTGTTTTGCTTGTTCGATATTTTTAATTTTAAGATAAACTTTTAATAATGTTAAATTTGCCAACGCTTTATTGGATTTTATCGAACTGTGAGAAACCAGATATTTTAAAAATTCTACTGATTCCAATTTTGCACAATTCTCGCCATATGTTCCCGAGCAGTCATACCCCGACCATTCGGAATCCTCATATTTATCGATTATCACTTTAAGACAATCGAAAGCTTTTTGAATTTCATTGTGTTTTGAATAAATTCCAATCAAACGATATGAAGCTTCTGCTTCTGCTACGCCGTTGTACCCATAAAGAATAAAGCGGTAACCTATTTTTTTCTCTTTGTAGCAGGCCAATCGAATAAGTAAAGCTATTTGTTCATCCCTTATCGAATTATTCCCATCTTTTGCAGGAGCTAAAGATGCCATAGATACATCGTCACTGTAGAGATAGTCAAACCGGAGTTGATACATTGCATAAACCGCAGTTGCACCTACTGAATATCTTTCATCGCCGCCCGGGATGGATTGAAACTCCTCATTACCAAAATGTTGTTCCAAAGAAGTATACCAGGATGACGCCTTAAAATCTGATTTTTCAGTCTCTTCTTTTTCTCCGGTATCTTCAACTCGTTTTTTACCCAGTAAATTGGCAATCAAAAACATGTACCGGATTTTATCTTCATTTTTTAACGCGGTACTATTTAATATGATATCAAGCAAATTTATTTTCTCAGCCAGATCCAGAATAAAAACCCTAAGGTCCCCATCAAATTCGATTAACTCATATACATTGCGAAATACAGAAGCCACAGCCTCATCGTAACGATTATTTTCTACATAGCATTTTGCAGTCAATAATTTAATTTTTTTTCGATTTGCCTCATATAGTTTGTAAATTTCCGGATTTTTAATTTCTTTACCTGTGAGATTCATTGTATTTAAATCGGAAATAATGGGCAATAACTCTGTTTTCTTCCCTGTCTGTATTATCTCCATTATTTTTTTATCCAGCTCACCTAATTTGTCACGGGTTCCCTGTTCGATTTTTAATTGAATTGTTTCTTCTGTGGAAAAATTCGGATTGGAAAATGGTATTGATTGACTATCGGTTTTTCCGGTTTTAGTAATAGGGATAGTAGATAAATTGTCATTTTTGTTATGAAATCCCCGAAATTTAAATCCGATAAATACAATAATACCCAATATAATAATAATTAGTGCGATTAAAAAAAAGCGTTTTGTTTTTGGATTCATAGGGAAAAACCTCCCTTAAAGTCTGATATTGGTTATTTTTCATCATAACATATATAATACGGATAATCAATGGGCGAATTCCCATTAATTCCTTTAAAAAATAATAATTTTTGACCTTGCCAAATTCTCCTGCTTTTTTGACTTTTTTTCGAGTTTAGTTAGTAATAAAACTCTATCGTGTATTGATTCACACAGAATTCCAATTTAATTTAAATTCATTAGAGATGAAGTTAGTAACACCCAATCGGAGTTAATTAATAAGAATTCGATGCTCTGAACTCCAACTCAGAGTTAAAAACTCGGGACTCTCTGCTTTGAACTCCAAATCAGAGTTAATAGCTCCGAGCTCGGTGTTCTTTACTGGGATATCCCTGTTATGAACTCCGGCATCCTTGCATTTAACTCTGAGCTCCGAGTTCTTTTGGAGGATTTTCTTGTTTTGAACTCCAATTTCGAGTTCTTTACTAAATAGCCGGAGTTTTTTTGTAAGATGATGCAGTTAATAACTCAGAAAATCAAGAAACCATTATCTTCAAAAACTTTTGAAATTCTGCCGTTAATAAATGAATTCCTGGAATAACATGAATTAGATTTAGAATCACATCATATTGATTTCACTGAAATTCTGTTTTATTTGTTTTTGCATAAGTAGCTTGAAATGATACTCAAATCTGAGTAAAATCGCTTAAAAGATATTCATTGCAAATATGAGGATGTTACCTAAACATAAATGTAATGTTACAAATTTACTTTTTTCCCAATAACTTAGCCAAAAAAATAATACCAAATAAAAAGGAGAATATCTTATGAAAACTCAAAAAATCACAAAAAAGCTGGAATTAAAAAAAGTAACAATTAGTAAAGTGGACGAAATTTCTTTAACCGATGTCAGAGGCGGTGTAGTTTTTTCAGTATATCCTTGTTTGTCTTACGACCGGAATTGCGTCGATATTACGAGATATGCACCCTTAAACTCTGCTTATCCCTGCATACCGATGTGGTGCTAATCAAGATCACCTCCGGCAAAAAGAGAAAAACATGAATTAAAATTATTTACTGGGGCCACATTTCAGAAAATAACAAGAGTGTGGCCCCCAATGCTCTGAGTAACTGCAAGTGTACAAATTTAAATTTATTTAATAAAAATAACAGTATTTAGAAGTCCCCGCTGGATGGGAAGGTAGTTTTAAAAAATAGAAATGTTTGGGAGATAATATGGATTTAATTTTCAGTTCATTACTTAGTTTTTTAATTAGTGCGGCAGCAAACGTTGCAACGGATGCTATAAATGATATTTACGAATTATTCCAAAAGACAATAAAGCAGAACCCTGGGGGTCTGGATAAGATTCAAAGCAGAAAGACCCTAATGGAACAATTGGAGTTGGTTGGAGTGGAAATTGCCAGGAATAAAGTAGCATCTGGTATACCGAAAGTAGAGCAGCATCTTTTCGATCTGCTTTTAGACCCGATTTTTCAAGGAGAAATAGCCTCATGGTTCCTTACATTCAGACCAGTGGAAAAGAAGAAAGCAGAACTAGAGCTATCTCAGAGAATGGAAGCAGCTTTGAAACTTGGGGGAGCAGATGATAAAAGTGTAGAACATTTTAAAAAAGAATATTTTCAATATATAGAAACACAGGTTTTTCAAAATCACGTATTAGCTGCCTGGAGGTTATCACTACAATTGAACGAAGCCTTCGAGCGAATGGATGAACTGGAATCTATAATTCATAAGGAAGGAAAGAAAACCCGTTCTAAAATTCGTATAGAGCTCGAAACTTTACGCCAGGAAATCAGGGATATGGCGACCCGGCGAGTAAATTTGGAAACAACACATTTTACAGAGGAACAGCGCCGTCGTGCAGTAGACCATTATTGTGAATTGGCCTTGGAATCCTGCGACATCATCGATCTGGCCAATATGCCGGAAGGGGACCGTTATATTGCTGGTGTAAAAAAGGAACTTAGACATCTCTATGTTCCATTACGAGTCCAGGTGGAAGTCTCGGCTGACCACGAGCTGAAAGAAATAGAACTGGAAAAAATTGAAAAGCAACGAGATGTAATCCGTTTCCTCGGCTTTTCGGATAATAAAAAGAAAAATTGTTCTCCTCTAGGAAAACGGATATCCGAAGCAGGTCGCTTGGTGATACTGGGTGACCCAGGTGGAGGTAAGACGACATTAATGCGATGGATTGCCACTGCTTATTTACTGCGCAGAAAAAAAGATAATGCTTTTAATGATATACCGGATGTGAAATCACTTCCTGATCGCAATTGGCTCCCCATTTTGATCCGGTGCCGTGATCTGGGGGAATCCTGCGCCACAGCATACCTGGATGATGTTTTGTGCAATGTGTTCCGCAGTTCACAGCTTTCTCCGGAAGAAACAACCGTTCTTCAAGTAGTGATGAGGGAGATGCTTTCAATAGGAGAGGCAATTCTTTTGGTGGATGGATTGGATGAAATTCCGGATACACAACTTAGGACTAGGTTTTGTAGACAAATCGAAAGCATTCATATTGCCTTCCCCAAAGCGCCTATGATCGTCACCTCCAGAATTGTAGGATATCGGGACATGGGATATCGCATTGGAAGGGGGTTTGAACACGCTACGGTCGCTGAATTCTCTAAGGATGACAAAGATGAGTTCGCGAAGCGGTGGTGCGCTATCGTAGAGCGGCCCGAACGTCGGGAAAAAGTCACAATTGAATTGATAAAAGATATTCATAGTACAGATCGTATCGAACGACTCACAGGAAATCCGATGCTCCTTACCACCATGGCTTTGGTGAAACGCAATGTTGGAAGACTCCCCAAAAACCGGGCGGATCTGTATTGGGAAGCAGTATTGGTATTGCTCAAGTGGCGATCTGAAGTAGATGACCCTATGGACCGCGATGAAACACTTCCGCAATTAGAGTATATCGCTTTTGACATGTGCCTGAAAGGGGTGCAACAATTGCGCAAAGATGAAATACTTGACCTTCTGGAACGAATACGAGAAGAATTTCCCAATAAACGTGCGATAAGAAGGAATGAACCGGCGGAATTCCTATCTAAGGTGGAGCGGAGAACTGGTATATTAGTTGAATCCGGCATGGTCCGTCACAATGGAATGACTGTACCGGTGTATGAATTTAAACATTTAACTTTCCAGGAGTACCTAGCGGCACGGGCATTATTGGATAAAACATACCCGGGCAGGGATAAAACAAAATCCTTAACCCTGATCATTGCACCCTTGGCGGGTCATATAGAAAAAATACAAAATCTTTTTGTTCGTGAAGATGCAGTAGTAAAAGAGCGTTGGCGAGAAGTTTTACGGTTGTTTGTAGCCTGCTGCCAAACGGACGATGTAGATGAGGCATTACGGGCGATATTAACTCCGATGGATGGAGAGAATGCAGAAATTACTACCCGACCACGTGCAATTCTAGCAACATTATGCCTTGCAGATGAACCTGACACAAGTGAGGAAATGGCACTGGAGATATTGCAAACCTTTGTACGAAATATAGAAAATCATGATGGTGGTGGCAATAATTCTACATTAGCTGATTCAGCCGCTATAGAATTAGTGGGGACCGAATGGGAGCATAAACTTCGTTTGTTATTGATAAATGAATTTTTAATTCGAAAGCCTGATAACAGATCAATAGTAGGTGGCCTGGCGAGTACGATGGCGGAATCCCATTTTCCAAGTGATAAGAATAAATGCGATATCTACCAAAAAAATCTGGTATCTCTTTTCAATCCTGATAACGAAAAAGCTTCAATCGAAATCGCATTAATCTTTATGTCTCTTGCATTTAGAAAGCGGATCAAAATTTTCCCTGGGATGATCGATGGGTTAATGGCCATGTTGGATAAAAGTGCTCCTTCGGTTCATGCAGCAGCTTGGGCATTGTTTTGGATTTCAAAAAATGGCTATTGGATACCTTCTTTGATTGAATCAGAACGACTTATTACATTGGTAAATTCTCTTTGTTCAGAGATAGAGACTGTTCGTTGGATTATATTAATATTAGGAAAATCAAAAAATAAAAATATTATCAATACACTTATCGATCGACTCCATAATTCTAATAAAAGATTAAGAATCGCTTTAATTGAGGCATTGGTTCAGTTATGCATTGATGATGAAATCGACCGAAAGTTACTTTCTATACATTTCGATGAGGAATTTATATGGATAGATCCTTTGGTACCTATTGAAGAAAAAAGGGTAAAAGATGCTGCCAAGAAACTCAATATCCCAATAATAAAAGTTCGTCAGCGATATGAGAAAATATCAACGCGATTTCACAATAAATTGAAATTATCCTGGGTAACGGATTAGTATTTGTAATAGTGCTAGTGCTAACCAAATGCTAACTCTAAGCTTATTATTTCTTTTTTGCTATCTCATTAATATTTTCTTCACTCCAATTTTACTCTTTGCAATTTTCATAATATTTAAAAAGATTATCATAGAAAAAATTATTAATTTCATAAATTGATACTTGAATTACTTTTCCCTGTGTGTTATTTTGATTCCTGTCGGTTATACGGCATGATTTCACTATTATCATTAGATATGAGTAAATTCTAATAAATCGAAAATAAATCAAATAATATTTTTTTATAGGAGATATCATGGAACTGAATCCACGAATAAGCATTACCGATACATTAAAACAGGTTCAAGATCAAAAATTGAACGTTGAGGTTTATTTACGAGGTGGCCAACTTTTTCAAGGCAAAGTTCTGGATATGGCTGAAAATTACATCGTCATTGGGCATCTCTTGGGTAAAGACTTTTTCGATGCTCTAATCCGGTTGGATGATATATCTGCAATTTCTCTTAAGACCCGGGATAAATAAATTACAATGATGAAAGGGTGAAATATTACCAATTTGAATAATCTATTTCATTTGATCAATTCACATTTTTCAATCTTTTACATATAAAGCAGGTCAAATAAATAAAACGTAAATGAATTTTGTACTTTCGGAGGCTGAGGATGTCAATTTTAAAAAACATGAAAACTCGAAGAGACACAAAACGCGTGTTCCTAAAAAAAGGAACCTGTTCGCGTACATTTTTCTATATTCTTAACCGTGAATTCGGTCATCCTATGGAAGATGAAGAACATGCAGTAGATTTACTGGCAGGGGGTATTCTTCAACAAGGATATCAATGCGGGATGCTGTGGGGAGCAACAATGGCTGTAGGTGCGGAATCCTTCCGCAGAGCCGGCGATTTGAAAAAAGCAATAGGTATATCGATTAAAGCAGCACAACATATTTTGAAATCATTTGTTAACAGGGCAAAAAGTCCCGACTGTCTTGATATAACGAGTTGTGACTGGTCGAAAAAATCCAATATTGCGAAGTACTTTTTTTCTGGAAAATTCTGGTCTTGCTTTAAGCTTGCTGAGAGATGGGCTCCTGATGCAATTGAAGCGGCAAAAGAAGGTCTAGCCTTAGATCAAGATGACATACCAAAAGAACCGGTGAGCTGTTCTTCTCTGGTTATTGAAAAAATGGGAGGTTCAGAACTAGAAATGGCAATTGTTTCTGGTCTTGCAGGGGGAATAGGATTAAGTGGAAACGCATGCGGGGCTCTTGCTGCTGCTGTCTGGATGAATACTCTCACTAGAATAAAGAATGGGGATTATAAGAGCTCTTTTTCAGATCCAGTTGGAGAGAAAATATTAAAAGCGTTTTGGGAAGAAACAGGTTGTGAAATGGAATGCAAGAAAATTACGGGTAAATGTTTTAATACGATCGAAGAACATTCGAAATACATAAATGATGGTGGGTGTAGCAAAATAATTAACATACTTGCTGAAA
>JAKAGC010000131.1 GCA_021817755.1 Acidobacteriota bacterium
TAATTTGTAATTTAGTCCAATTTCAAATCTTCGACCTGCTGCAGGATACCCGATGAATTCCTGGTATTCTTTATTAAATGCATTGGTTACTTTACCGAACCCATCAAGCCCCTTGATTAAAGGAACAACCACACTGAAATCAAACCTGTTAAATGAAGGATTGATTGCATCGGGTGGCCAGATAGCATAATTATAATCCGGACGTTTTCCAACGTAGATCATATTTGCGGCTAATGTAAAGAGTTTGAATGAATACAGAGCAGAAATGGAAATGGTATCTTTGGGTTTCCGAATTAGGGGTTGGAGTGTTTCGAGGTCTTTTGTACGGAGGTAAGTATATGATCCGGAAATTCTTAGATTTTCTAAGGGTTCCAATTGGGCTGCAAATTCTAACCCATATGTATCGACATTCTTAATATTTTGGTACTGCCCCTGGTAAGTTGTCCAATCGATGGTTTCCCATCCAATCATATCTTTGTACTTGGTATTAAAATAGGTAGCACTAAAAATTACGGGCTTTGAATAGAATTCGATACCAACTTCATAGGATTTCCCTTTTTCCGGTTTCAGTTCAAAATTGGGTAATCCCCAGGGATTGACAATTTGTGAAACAAATGGAGCGAGAAAACTATGGGCATAGGATGCACGGAATTTTATTTTATTGGCTATGAGATATGAAATACCGATTTGTGGTGAAAAATTCGAGGCAGTGTCCTTGTACTTATCATAACGGATGGCTGAAGAAAATTGGAAATTTTCGAGATTCCAGGAAGCTGAAACAAACGAAGAGAAATAATTCATCTTGACATTATCTAATGTATAGCCGAGATCGGTTTTATTGGTGATTCCCTGATTTGAGTAGTCTATACCTGTGCGTAAGTTCAAACCTTTAAAGCGATTGGTGGAATAGGTAACTTCTACTTCTTTGTTATCAAATTTGCTCATATAATAAGGACTCCAGATATCCTCGAGGTCGTGAAATTCATATTTACTGCCGGTATAAGCGAGGTGAACATCAAGAGAAGATTTTTCATCGGGGCGATATGTAAAAGGAATAGCAATGATTTGATATTGCCGTTTGTATTTACGTTCAGGGGTAGAAATTCCATCATCATTGAACGGAATACCTGAGTTGGTATGACTGCCAAAAAATTGGATCCCAGTATCAATATTCTTGGTCTTGTATAGGACACGAGAAGAGAGACCTGAATTTTTAAAAACATCATTTACAACATTATCGCTGAATCGTTTGGTATTAACTGATAAAGCGATATTCCAATTTTTGATAAGGGTGGAACCTGAAAAACCGCCGGAATAAGAATTATGATTACCAAGAGAAGCTGAAAACCTTGCTGCCTCTTTGGAAGAGGTATCGATATTGATAACGCCTCCCATGGCATCAGAACCGTAAATACTACTAAGGGGCCCGCGGACGACTTCTACTTTGTTAAGAAGTACAGGAGAGATCATTGCGAGATCGACACCATCGATACCTGAACCGTCACGCAATTTGATTCCATCCACGATATAAAGAATCTGGGATGACTTCGACCCACGTATAGAAGTGGTGGAAGATTGACCAAAAGGTCCGTTTGAAAGTGTGAGGAGTCCGGGTGTTAATTGTAAAACTTCTTTTAAGTTTTCAAAATTGAATTTTTCGATTTCCTCGGATTTGTAAATTGATACACTCTGGATTGTTTTCACAACAGGAACATTTCCAACGACTTCGACTTCTTCGGTAAAAAGTGTTTCATTTTTACCCGAATCGGATTGGCTCTCAACAGCGGTAAGAGGTGTGAAAATTAAGAGTAGTAGAAAAATGATAGATGCAAACAAACACATTTTTTTAAACATAATAAGCTCCTATTAAAAATAGTTTTGAGGGCTTATATCTCCCGCATCATACCCGCCCTCCGCAAGTATCATGCCCAAATGGGGTTAATATTTAATAGGTCTTCCGACTCCCGGGGTCTTTAAAAGCCTTCCCATCCCGAATAACGGGACAGTGGCTCTGCCATTAAAGACGTTTTTCCGTTTGAATTAACTGATGACGGAACCCGGTCACGGCAGCGGGGGCTGTGGGGTTGGAACGATGATTAATCGTTCTCCCGCTTCCCTTGAATCAAACATTAAGAAATGATTGTATTACGCTTCTTTATTTTTGTCAATAACGATTTTGATTATATCTCCCTATAATAGTTTACAATTGGGATGATCTTTCTTCTTATGGCATGCATTTCGAAAAAATTATTTGGATAAAGAGTATCTTATTTGATTCTTTTAGTTGAATACATGGTTTCCTTTTATTCATTCCTTTGATTATGCCATGGGGTGAGAATCAAAATTTTTCAATGAATTTGGCTTGTCTACTTGACTTTTACGTCTATCTATATCACAATAAAACTTAAAAATATCCAAGGGAATTTGATTTGAATGCTGAGCGAAAAGGGCACATTAAAAGATACTCCGCCGTTGAAACTACTCCTGACGGTATTCGAGCAGGGGTTGACGGGAATTCTTTATGTCAAAAAAGATGATACTCTTAAAGTCCTTTATTTCAGCAGAGGAAAATTGATCTGGGCAATTTCCAATTCAGAGGATGATAAACTCGAAAATATTCTACTGGCTCGAAATGTGGTAGATCAAGATACTCTATTACGGGTTAAGAAAGAAGCTCATGTTTCGGAATCAATTGGAAAATTGCTGGTTGAGCGGGGATTAATTACCCTTGAAGAATTGATCGATTCCTCTAAAGAGCAATTAAAACGGATTATTTTTAATATTCTTAAATGGAAAGAAGGGGGATTTCAGTTTGTAAAGGATTTGCCACCGGAACGCTTGATAAGTCTTGATTTGAATATCACGGATTTTATCGTCAATTTTATTGTAGAAGTGATGGATATTAGTGAGATATGGAAAGCGATCGGTTCATTACAGATTGAATTAATTAAAAACCCGGATGAAGAAAAGTTATCGAGATATCAGTTATCAGAAAATCAATACCGATTACTAAATAGTTTCGATGGTGAAATGAGGCTGGAAACGATCTTGTCACGTTACACGGGAGGACACCGGGAATCTTTACTAAAAATTATCTACTTCTTTATTATGGCAGAGCTGGTCATAAAAAAAGAATTCGAATTGAGTGATCTATCCGCTTTTGACCAGGAACGTGAAATCGATTATCTGGATGATCCGAAACCACACCGGAAAAAAACGATTGAATTCGATATGGATATGGCAAGAGCTTTTGAGGAAGAAAACCTGGATTCGTTTCCTTCCCTTAATACGATTTCTCGTACGAACCCGGGTGATTATGTTTTCGATGAAGAAGACGAAGGGTTTAAACGGGAAAAGAAACCTGTAAAGAAGAGAATTCAAGAAGATGAAATAATTGAAAATGTCCATACAGACAGGTTTAAAAAACCTGTTAAAGCTCATACTCCTTCGATGTTCAATCCGGAAGAATCGATTAAGGAAGAAAAGAAAAAAGGGAAATTTCTTGCCTGGTCACTAGTACTGGTCTTTTTTATTTTTATCATAGGTGGAATAATTCTTCTTGTACTACCCTGGTTTGAGAAGGATTCGGTGGTAGATTCGATAAAAACTAAAGAGAAAAAAGCATCTGAGATGGGCGATATCATGAAAATAGTTGAGCAAAAACCGGATTTACTCCCAACTGATACTGGGACAGGAATAGATAAAAACACAGGAGAGACCTCAACAAAGGATGCAATATCTGAAAACAAATCTACTGATAAATCAATCGACACACAGAATAAGCCAGAAGTAAAGAAAGATGAAAAAAAGGATGAAAATAAAGGTGAAGAAAAACCGGATACACCAATTTTATCTGGTAAAAGTGCGGATATATATTTCAAAAGCGGGAATCTGATAACTGCAGGAGATGTGTGGAGAAAGGAGCTAATGAAAGGGGGAATTAAATTCTCGATTTTGTTGGAAATGGATTGTATGAAGGAATCGGTTATGACTACATATAATCGTTTGGAAAACAAAAAAGAATTTTTTATATTAAATAAAAAAACGAATAACAGGATTTGTTTTCTGGTTTTTTGGGGAAAATTTAAAGATCGAAAGGATGCATCCAACAATTTAAAATATATTCCAGCATTTTTCTGGAAATTGAAAGAACCACCGGAAATAGTAGAGCTGTCATCTTATTAAAATTTTCTTAACTTCAAAGTCATTATTTCTAATTTTATACTTCCTTTGATTAGAATGACATTCATTCTCTAATTTAAATTTTCCATTTCCCAATATTTATTAATTATTGAAAGTTTGATCAAATCTTTTTAGATGGGACTAATAATAAAAGAAAAAAGTTCACTTGACAGTTAATTCACATTGTGATATGTTTGTGGCATGAACAAAAAAAATGATTACGAATACATTTCCGATATGATGGAATTGTCGGAATTTTTTCACCGTGCATTTCAGGTAGCAACTGAGCGTGCACAGTTAGGAAAAACATCCGCAGTCCGTTATCAGATTTTAAAATCACTTGCACGAAAGGATAAACAGAGTTTAACGGATATATCTTATTCGTTACTGGCTAAAAAGAATGCGCTTTCGCAATTACTTGACCGAATGGTAAATGATGGATTGATAGATCGTGTCGAAGATAAAAACGATCGTCGAAAGATTATTTTATCATTAACTGAAAAGGGGCGGGAAGTAATTCAAGATTTTGAGAGAGCATTAATTGAAAATACGCATAAGATGAACTCGGATGTTACAGAAGAGGAAAAAAATGAATTCAGGCAAGCCTTAAAAGTAATGATTGAGATTGTTAGAAAGAATTCAAAGAAATTCGATACTATTTTTGCAAAACATTGTGGAATTTCTAAGGAGAATTAGTAATGAGAAAAGAAATTCGATACCTGATTGTTTCGGTTATAATATTTTTAATCTGTGCATCAGTAGTTGTGTCAGGAGAAGAAAAACTGACTTTGGATCAATTCATTACCAATGCGATTCGAGACAATGAAAGTATACGTATTGCAATGGAAGCTATTTCAGGAGCAGAAGCTAAAATCTTGGAAAGTAAAAGCCAATATTTACCACAGATCACTTTATCGGCGAATTACTCGCGTGTAAGTAATACGGGTGAACTTCAAATGCCTCTTAATGGTGAGATGAGGACATTTAAGTTTTCTACCCCCAACAATTTAAGCATGAAACTGGGAATCTCAGAGCAGGTATTCAACTGGGGAAAAACTGCGAAAACTATTAAATTAAATGAGATTGGAACAGCTATTTCCCAGGAGAATGTGAATCAAGTTAAACTGAATATATCATATCAGTTGGTGCCAATTTTTTATGGTATTTTGTTTACAAACCAGGCGATAAAGGTTTTGGATGATACATCCAATCTTTTTAAACAGAAACTTGAGATTGCCCGTGAACGCTATAAAGTGGGTTTGGCTTCTGATTTTGATTTATCGTTGCTGGAAGTTCAAATCAGTACAATAAACAGTCAGAAACTTGATTTATTTAACAATATCCGTAAATGGAATTTGATTTATAATCGGATTGCAGGACGTCCATCAGAAGCAATATTTGAACCGGAGGGAGTGCTGGATTTCGAGGTATTCGATATTAAAACAGGAGACTTGTTAGCGGAAGCAGATGTGAACCGGGTGGATGTTAAAATCCTCGACCATCAGGATATACAGGCTAAAACCCAGGAAAAAATTTTGGAAACAAATAATAAACCAACTGTAACAGCTCTTTTGAATTATGAATTTAGAAATGGAATCATGCCTGAAATCACTAAAATAAAAGGCACCTGGAGTGCAGTGTTGTCGGCATCTTACCCTCTTTTTGATGGGCATAAAACGCGTGCACAGGTAGCGCAGGCCCGTACAAATATTAATATTATTGAAAAACAAAAAAATGAATTGCAAAAAACCATTGAGCTTGAGATCAAAGAGGGAATAGAAGACATTAAAACGATCGAACAAAAAATCGATATAGAAAAAATTAAGATTTCGCACGCAGAAAAAGCATTGAAAATTGCTGAAGAGCGGTTTAGAAATGGTATGATTAGTACAACAGATTTTATCGATGCCCAGACGTCATTGGAAAATGCAAGATTGAACCATCTTCAATTAATATTTAATCATATATTGTCCCGGTATTCGATTTTCCGTTCCGTTGGACGGAGATTATGTGAATAAGTACCACCAAGGAGAATTTAAACATGAAAAAAATAATTGTCATATTATGTTCTGTAGCTCTGTTGTTCTTTATCGGATATAGAGCCTATGAAAATTTCCAGGCAAAACAAGCGGCTATGAACCAGATTGTACCGGAAAAAATTATCCCGGTACGGTCGGGTCACGCTATCCGGCGGGAAATAATCGATAAATTTAAAGCTTCTGGTAATATAAAGGCAGATGCGGATATTTTACTCTATTCTAAAGCGAGTGGAAAAATTTCGAAAAACCTGGTACACCTGGGAACTGTGGTTAATCCTGGGATGGTGGTCGCCATCATCAACCGAGATGAAATTGGGTACACTTACAATCCCTTCGAAGTAAAAAGCGATGTAAAGGGAATTGTGGCTCAGGTGATGCAGAATCCGGGCACGATGATAACACCTAATACTCCACTGATATCAATGGTAGATATCGACATTGTAAAAGTAACAATTAATGTGGATGAAGTGAAAGTACGTTTCATTGAGATTGGGAAAGAAGCTACTGTTTCACTGGAAGCTTTTCCTGGTGAAGTTTTTAGTGCCCGGGTTTCGAATATTAGTCCGATTTGTAACCCACAAAATCGAACAGTTGAAGTTGAATTAAAAATGCCGAATCCACGGCATCGTTTAAAACCGGGTATGTATGCAGAAGCTGAAATAATAGAAGGGAAACGGAATGCTTTAATAATCCCTGTTGCAGCAGTAGTAGAACGATTGGGAAAAAAGTATATTTTCTCAATTATAGATGGCCGGGTTAAATTGGTTCCTGTTATGGTGGGCAAAGTTATTTCGGATAATATCGAAATAGTATCGGGAATTAATGAAACGGATTATATCGTCACCTTCGGAGCAGATCGTCTGGAAGAAAACGATAAAGTTAGTATTGTTAAATCCTAATATGATTTTTTTCTGGAGAATTGACCTATGAAAATAGCTGATATTTCGATAAAACAACCGGTATTTATTACAATGGTAATTATTCTAATTTTGGTCCTGGGCGTGCTTTCATATACACGGTTGGGAGTGGATATGATACCGGATATTAATCTTCCTATTGTTGCAGTAACGACAGTAGACCAGGGCGTTGGTCCTGAAGAAATGGAATCGCAGGTTACTAAGCCGATAGAAGATGCAATTAGTTCGATAAATGGGATAAAAAAAGTGAGTTCTACTTCATCTGAAGGGGTATCGGTTGTTATCGCCGAATTCGAATTGGAAAAGGATTCACAAATAGCTGCAACGGATGTAAGAGAAAAAGTTGCTTCTATACGCAGTACACTTCCCCGAGAGATTATGGAACCGATTATAGATAAATTCGATCCCTCTGCCAGCCCAATTATCTCATTTACAATTACAAGCAAAGGAAATAAAATACCGTTATTGGAACTGAGAACCTTAATCGATGATAAAATAAAAACCCTTGTAGAAAGAGTGGATGGAGTAGGTAATGTTACGATCATCGGGGGAAAAGAAAGGGAAATCCATGTGGATGTTGACCCGAAGAAATTAAATGCCTTGAATCTTTCGATATCTCAAGTATCGCAGGCAATCAAAGCTGAAAATCTAAATCTACCGGCTGGATTGGTCACTCAAAAAGCATTCGATTTTTTGGTGAGGACACAAGCAGAATTTATTAAAGTTGATGAGTTAAACAATATTATAATAGCAAGTCCGGGGGGTAATCCGGTCTATCTGAAAGATGTTGCAACGGTTTCGGATAATTTCAAAATCAGGAAGGCGATTTCACGAGTAAATGGACAGGAATGTATCTCGATGGTAATTCGGAAACAATCGGGGACAAATACAGTAAAAGTGGCCCACAATGTTCAATTACTAATGGAAAAAGTTCGGCATGAATATGAGAGTCTGGATATTCGTCTTTCTATTAATGAATCGGTATTTATTGAAGAATCCCGAGACGATGTTTTGAAGAGTTTAATTGAAGGCGCAATACTGGCTGGACTGGTTGTATTTTTATCTTTTGGTGATTTCCGTAATACAATTGTCACTATTGCGGGTCTTCCTGTTTGTATTATTGGTACCTTTGCAGTAATGTATTATTATGGGTTTACTGTAAATATTATTACATTACTTGCTCTAAGTCTATCGGTGGGACTATTAATCGATGATGCGATAGTTGTCCGGGAGAATATCTTCCGGCATATGGAGGTACTTGGAAAAGATCCAAAATTAGCTGCATACGATGGCACTTCGGAAGTGGGACTTGCAGTTATGGCGACAACGTTTACGATGGTTGCAGTTTTTCTTCCAGTTGCTTTTGCAACAGGGATTGCAGGGAAATTCTTTAAACAATTTGGTATAACGGTTGCGGCTGCTGTTTTAATTTCATTATTCGAAGCTTTTACATTCGCGCCGATGTTGTCTGCCTATTTTTTTAAAAA
>JAKAGC010000132.1 GCA_021817755.1 Acidobacteriota bacterium
AACAAAAAGTTTGGAGTACTCAAATTTTAACTCGGCTCCAACACGTTGCTTTTTATCTGCCACACCTGTAGTTCCATCATAATAAGAAGCACCAAGAGTAAGACCTTTTACAGGAGTAATAATAAAGCGCCCGACAAAGGTTTTTCGGTTATTTTCATCTGCTGTATTGGATCGACTGCCATTGATAAGCCCAAGAGTAAGGCCAAAACGAACTTTACTTAATTCATAATTTCTACTGACCTGGATACCGATATCACGGGAAGGTTTGATCAAATTGCTTACCACTTCAGCTTTGTTCACCAATTCTAAATCTGCATCGGATGTGGTTTGCTCAAGACCAAAGCCATATTTAAACTGACCGATACGAATCTTAAAATTTTTAATGATAGTGGTGTCGATATAGACATCGTAAATCATTTTTTTATTATCGGAATCGGCGTTTGTTCCTTCGATAGTAAACGTATAGGTGAAGTATTTTGAGATATCCCCGGTCATACCAAACCTGGCCTGTGCGATGGAGAAATCATCTGCCTTACCGTCTGTTAAATCGACAGTATACCGTGCCCTGGCAAATCCTGTGAATTTCATATTGGGATAAGAATTCGTTGTTTGAGCAGTCGTGTCTCCTGCATATACTGCAGTTATACTCATGACTGCTACCAGGATAAAAAGCAAAACTTGTTTTTTCATCTTTACCTCGCTATTATTTTATAACATCCGGAAAAAAAAGGGGACTTCCATATTTTTCGACCCCAAATTCACGGATTATTTTTTGTCCTTTAGTAGAACGAATAAAATCAGCGAATGCGGTAGCCAGTTTAACTTTAACCCATGGAAATTTTGTAGGTGAGATGACGATAACGGAATAGGGATTCAGTAATTCCTGGTTTCCTTCGAGAAGGATATCCAGTACATCCAATTCCTTTTTGTGTGCCAGCCACGTACCACGATCCGTAAGACAATAGGTTTTCTTTTCATTGGCAATTCGAAGAGTGGCTTCCATCCCGGTTCCACTTTCCAGATATGCAGCACCGGAGGGTTTAACAGAAGCGGCTTTCCACAAATTCAATTCCTTCTTATTGGTACCGGAATCATCACCTCGTGAAACAAACGGTTGTCCGGATTTTACAAGTTTTGTTAACGCTTCGATAAGCTGAAGACCTTTGATCCCGGCGGGATCTTCTTTAGGACCAACAATTACAAAATCGTTGTGCATCACATCTAGCCGCTCTACACCAAATCCATCCGCTACGAACTTATCTTCCGATGCCCGATCATGTACAAGTAAAACATCTGCATTTCCATCACGGGCAATACGAATGGCCTGGCCGGTTCCTACCGCAATTACTTTTACCTGGCAATCAAAATCTTTTTCAAAGACAGGAATAAGTGCATCAAATAAACCCGAATCAAGTGTCGAAGTAGTTGATGCCAGAGTAATCGATTCTTTTGCCATCGCAGGCATAAATACCATTGAAAGCACCAATAGCATTACATAAAACATTACATTCTTTTTCATAGTTCCTCCTTTCTAAGTTCGAGAGGCTTGACCGTTTCCGGTCAAACCCTACCGATCAGGCGGCGTGGTGTAATGATTTATTACACTTTAGCACCCACTGATTCGGAGGCGATACTTTAATTGAGTTCTAATTATATCACAATTAGAGTACAATGTAAAGCGGCTTAGAATTTTCAAATAATAATATATCCTTTTTTGGGGAAAAAGTCTAATGTATCTATATCTAAAATTCGCAGTTTAACCGTTTTCAGACTGTAAACTTAATCTCTCCATTTCATCCCTCTACAGGGTGGAGTCCTTTGATAATTCTCATCATAAAACGCTCTATGTATTGGTATCATACCTGCAATTCTAAAACTTAACCGTAAATTTCGGTGAATCAAATTCAATTGACTTCAATCAGATTATATGTTAAAATGTGACTTCCAAATGGCAAATTCCTTCTCGACAATAAAACCGGAATTTCTCTTCTATTAAACTTCATCAAACTCACTATACTCCAAATTTTTTAAATTTATTATTTTTAAATAAATAATGACTACGATATTTCCCTACCAACCAAGGGAAATTAAAAATAGGAGGAATGTCAATGAAACCCAAAACATTGAACAAAAAACTGAGTTTTTCAAAAGAAACTGTCTCCAATTTAAGCGATCAAAGCATGGAAGACGTTCTCGGCGGAGCTACATGGACCTGTTCTTTCACCATGAGCTGCAGTTGCAACACAGTCTGCCAGAACACCTGCCAGGCAGCATGCAATACGGCAGCCTGCGTATCGGTCGCTACCGGTTGCTACCCTGTTTGTTCCAAATCCCCCTGCCCGGTGTAAAAACAATCTTTTCTTAAATATTTAAACCCCACCCAACCAGTACGCTGCTTTACTCCTCACTAAGTAAAGCAGCGTGCTCTAAACATTATTGAATCCAACTATTCTTTCTTACTTTATACCCCCTGCCGGGGGCCAAACTTTTGAAAAAGTTTGATCAAAACGTTTGTTTAAGATATCAATGACCTTCATAGTACACGGGTCTTTTTTATTTAAAATGGGTCATTGAGGATAAATGGATTAGTTTTCCACAATACTTCGTTTAAATCCGCTAAAAACCGATAACAAATGTGTAATAGGTTAACAGAGAAGTGATTTGGGATACTAACCGTCACGGATCGCCGAATGATGGGGATAATCGTGTTTAATAGTGGAGATCGGCGTTTTCGAGACTTTTCCACAAAAAATGTGGAAAACATTCCCTGGTGGAAAATTTTAACAGAGATTTAACCGAACCAATTTTTTGAACTCCCGAAAATACTTAGGGATATTTTCCCTTTTTAATAAAAAGAAGTTTCTTATCAGTCAACACTTTTCGCTTATGCCTGTTAAATTAAAATGATTTTTTTATTTGAACGCCATAACTGAACAAAAGCCAAACAAGTCGGTTTGCTGCATTTTGCAGCACTTGATTAACTTTACAAATCCTTAACAGACACTGATTTTAAAGGGGAAGGTACTATAAAATTTTAAATGAGGAAATGCAATCTCCAATACCGATGCGATGGACGACATCCATACCGGAAATCACTCGGCCAAAAATGGAATATTGACCGTCCAGATGAGGAGAAAGTGAATGTGTTATAAACCATTGGCTGCCTTCGGTATCCTTTCCGGATGAGGCCATACCGACTGTTCCTTCTCCATAATAAAGAGGACCGAATTCAGAACCGATGGTATAATCGGGACCACCGGAACCATCTCCGCGAGGGCAACCATATTGAATTACAAAATTAGGAACCACACGATGAAATGTGCTGTGTTTATAAAAATTCTCTTTGATTAATCGTATAAAATTGGAGACGGAACCTGGAGCCTTATTGACCATTAATTCGATTACAATATCGCCTTTCGTAGTTTTTAATAGGACTTTTTGCTTAGGAGAAATAGATTTGATAAGCTCCCAATCGATGGAGCGATTAGCAAAAGGTGAAACAACGGGAAGATTTTCGTGTCCTTCATAATAGTTAACAGCCCTGGTTAATTCTTGCCACATTTCGAGATCACGAGGTAATTTGCATTTCTTTAAGGCAGCGGATAGAAAAGAATAATCCGTAATAAATCTTTTTAAGTTAATCTGCGGATCATACAAGATTGAGGCAGAAGGTGAAATAAGTGCTAAATCACCGGATTCTATGGCTTTCTTAAAAATAGTTGAAAAAGTTTTCAACAGATTTTCATCGCCAACTCCGGCAGTATTTGCACACATATTGGCAAGAGAAGAAATAGCAGCGGATCGAATGGGAATAGCGATTGAATCACCTGAAAACGCAATATCCTCCAAGATGGGAAGATTTCGCGTATCTCCAGTCAATGCCGTAACCAATGCCACTTTTTTATAGGTATTTTTCGATAAAGAATAAACATGAGTAATCCATTTTGAAATCTCTTCCTTCTGGATATCTGTAGTGGAAAAGGTAAGGGCAGCTCCGTACATATTGGCGCGTACCCGCCACTGCTTTAATTGTTTAGCTGTTTTAAAATAAAGAGAAGCATCTGAACTGTTTCCCCTAGCCTGGAAATACTCGGAAATAGTAATTGCTACATTGGATTCAGGACCGGAAAGAAGCTTAAAGAAAGTATCTTTAATAACCGGATATTCAAACGCTCCAAGAGCTCGAACAGCACTCACCCTGATTCTGTAATCAAGAGAAGAACAGGCAATGGTTTTTAACCGTTCCAAAATGGATGGATGTTTTGCTTTACCCATAGAACCTACGATCGCAATACGGGTAAACAGATCATTGGTATTATCGTAAATTTTTAATAGTGTCTCATAATTCGGAGTAAGAATAATGGTAGCGCGGGAAAGGAAATGGGCAGCAATGCGTTGTGCATCGATAGAACGGGTTTGTTCGATTAAAGAAAACGCCAAGCTAATACACCGTGGATTATGAATATTCCGAAGAGCGAACCGGTATAATCCTCTGGCTTGACCTAAAAGTGCTTCGGGTTCCTGGTGTGTATCATAATTGAGAAGGCTATCCAACGCATTTACAGAACCGCATTTCCCGAGAGCCTCGAGAATCATGGAAATACAATGTGACGACTTTTCCACCTGTAATGCATTAAGAAGGGAAATCTCGGCAAGTGGAGAACGGGTTTGCCCGAGTGCATATGCAGCAGCGGCACGGGTAGCATCGTTTGAATCACTGAGAGCTTTTGTAAGAGGAACAATCGATTCGGGAGATTGAACGGAAGCCAGGGCAATAGCTGTGTACTCTCTATAACTGGGATTTTCAGACGAAAGAAACGGGATCAATCCGGATGTATTACGTTGATTCTGTAAATCATAAATCTGTCGAATAACAGGATCAATAAATATATTTTCACGACTTTGAGATTTCGTTTCGTTTTTTTGAAGCGTGATTTCCCCGGTAAAGCCAATTAACGCCAGACATAGAAATAAAAAGATAAAAGCAGGATATTTCATGTTATCATTTCCTTTTTATATCGAATTATAACATATGATAAGCGGTGAAACTATAAAGAAGGAGAGAATCGGGGTGAGAGGATTCGAACCTCCGACCTCACGGTCCCGAACCGTGCGCGCCACCAGACTGCGCCACACCCCGATCCGGATATAACTATTCTACCATAAAATGATGCCGGAAGGAAGAGCTTTGGAATAAAAAAATATCAAAACGCTATTTAACTTTAAATATATTGAATGATTCTACGGCCTTTTCAAAGGTTTTAAATTCAGGTTCCCTTTCAAAATAGAATGAACCTTTCGGGAAAATTTTGTCGATCTGTACTTTATCTATCCCTTTAACACCCGACAGTTTTTTATATAATGCTTCCTGGAATCCGCGGGTAATATAAAAACCGGCAAGATCGAAGAAATCGTTTATTTCTACTGTGATGGTATTTGCCTGGTAAAGGGTAAACGTATTAGGAAGAAGTCCTTCGGAGGATATATAATTAAATAATACACGCTTAGTAAAGTGGAGGGCATAATGGATTTCACAAAGAGGGTAACCTTCATTGTAACGCAATATTCCAAGATCAGTGTAGAATTTTCCTATTTCTATTCTCTGAGATTGCGAATCGAGAAATTTACCGAGGTTTTCAAATGACATTTTTCCCATACGAATTAACGCTTCTTCGGGAACTTTCCTATATGTAGCTGTAAATTCGGATACTGAAACAAGTTTGGCCCATTTGGACGCAATTAAAGCGGAATTCAACACAATGTTGTTTAAAAATTTGTCTCTCATAAAACATAAACCTCCTCATCTAAAATTATAATGAATAAAAATTTTTTTTCAATAATAATTATACAAAATTTTTATCTTGATAAGATTCAATAGAATTATTATATTTAGTTTAAATCATTTAAAAAAGTGTGTTATAATAAAAATGAGAGGAATAACCCATGGAATCAGCGATGAATAACCCTGGTAACGTGAATAAGCTGAAACATAAATTATCAGTAATAATACCTCCATTAATCGGAATGGTATTTTTCGGAACGGCTGTATTTGTCCTTCACAATGAATTGAAGCAATTCCATTACAATCAGATCATCGGATATATCGGGGAAGTCCGAATGTGGAAAATCCTGCTTGCACTTCTATTTTCTATGTTAAGTTACTTTGCCCTGACTATCAATGAATCACTATTGTTCAAACACTTTAAACACCCTCTTCCCTATCATAAAACAGCACTGGCATCTTTCGTTAGCACGACGATCAGCCATAATATCGGATATTCCATAATCACAGGCGGATCACTTCGTTTTCGTTTTTATACAGTCATGGATGTTTCGACCATGGAGATTTCCTCCTTTATTGGACTTCATGGCGCTTTTTTCTGGCTTGGATTTTTTCTTCTGGCAGGTTCCATCTTCCTGGTAGAACCGCTCAAGATCCCGGCCAATTGGCACCTACCTTTTTCTACATTGTTACCTCTGGCTTTCTTATTCCTGGGATTAATCGTTATATTTTATATCCTTGTATTTAAAAAAGTCTCATTAAAATTCAAAGAATGGATTTTTAGCGTCCCAACCCTAAAATTATCCAGCGAATTATTAATCGTCTCCTCCCTGGACTGGTTATTTTCCGGAGCAGCATTATATGTTCTACTTCCACCTTCCCTTCATCTTTCTTTTGCATACTTTCTTGGAGTATACTTACTAGCTCAAGTTACAGGAGTAAGCAGCCAGGTTCCTGGAGGATTGGGAGTCTTTGAAACCGTATTCCTGGTGATGGTCGGAGCCAGTACCAATTCCCCGGCAGTAATAGGCGCACTGGTGGTTTACCGCTTCGCTTATTATCTACTGCCTTTAATATTCAGTGCAATATTACTTGGGATATATGAATTACTACCCCGAATTGAAAAAATAAAGAGAAAAGCCTTATGGGCAGGACGTTTTTTCTCCGGATTCGCACCGAATGTATTTGCCTTTACATCATTTCTCGGAGGAACGATTCTCCTTTTTTCCGGGGCGACACCGGCAGTTGTTGCCCGTATGAATTGGCTTAATACGATATTTCCCCTACCGGTAATCGAGATATCTCATTTCCTGGGTAGTCTGGTAGGAACAGGATTAATATTTCTTGCGTTCGGTTTGCAGCGGCGATTGGATGCTGCATACCGCATGACCCTGATACTACTGGGAGCCGGGATTATATTTTCACTGATAAAAGGGTTTGATTATGAGGAAGCAACAGCATTAACCTTAATGTTTGTCGCACTGTACCCGTGCCGGAAATTATTTTACCGGAAATCCTACATGACATCGATATGGTTCAGTCCCGGATGGATCGCTGCCATTACGATCGTTTTAGCCAGCTCGATATTTTTAGTCATCTTCGCTTACAAACATCTCGATTATTCAAGAGATATGTGGTGGCAATTTACTTTTTTCGATGACGCGCCGCGTTCTATGAGAGCAGCAGTGGGAGCGTTAACATTAGCCAGTATTATCGGTCTTCGAAGGTTACTGCGCGCTGCACCACCTGTTTCAAAAATCACGGATCATGTGGAAAAAGCAAAAATCATAGAACTGGTTAAAACATCCGATGAAACGATCGCCAATATCGCTTTACTGGATGACAAATCGGTTTTATTCAGCGATGATAATCAAGCATTTATCATGTATGGGGTAGAAGGTCGAAGCTGGGTAACGATGGGAGACCCGGTTGGTGCGGAAGATTCCAAAGCAGAACTACTCTGGAAATTCCGTGAACTGGTGGACCGTCACGATGGGTGGCCTGTATTTTATGAAATCGGACGGCATAACCTTCATATGTATGTGGATATGGGATTTACAATCTCAAAACTGGGTGAAGAAGCTCGTGTTAAACTGGATAAATTCAAACTGGACGGAAAATCCAATAAGTGGTTCCGGTATGTGTTGCGTCATATCGAAAGTGCCGGTTTCAAATTCGAGATTATCCCGGTAGAATCTGTCCCACCGCTTATCCCAAAACTTAAAACCATATCGGATGACTGGCTATCACGAAAAAATACACGGGAAAAAGGGTTTTCACAGGGATACTTTAAAGAAGATTACCTGGTTCGATTCCCAATGGCTCTCGTACGAAAAGAGGAAGAAGTGATTGCTTTTTCCAATCTCTGGACGACAGAAAATAAAGAAGAACTCTCGATAGATCTGATGCGCTATTCTTCCGAAGCACCGGAAGGAACAATGGATTACCTCTTTGTTAACTTGATGCTATGGGGAAAAGAACAGAATTATAAATGGTTCGACCTAGGTATGGCACCCTTATCGGGAATCGAGAACCGGACGTTTGCGCCATTGTGGAATAAATTAGGAGCGTTTATTTATCAACATGGCGAAAATTTTTACAATTTTCGCGGTTTGCGGCAGTACAAAGACAAATTCGACCCGGTTTGGGAACCGAAGTATCTGGCTTCACCCGGCGGGCTGGCTTTGCCGCGAATTCTAACCAATATATCTACCCTGATATCCAGGGGGTTCAAAGGAGTAATCGGCAAATAACCATTATTTAATGCGGGCTGTTATAACGT
>JAKAGC010000133.1 GCA_021817755.1 Acidobacteriota bacterium
GATCTGATACACCTTGAGCGATAGCATCTTTGATAAGCTTTGTTTTTTCCGAATCCTGGATACATTCTTCAATGTAAGATGTATTGATAAGAATTTCAACCGCAGGTACACGACCTTTACCGTCAAGTCTCGGGATTAAACGCATCGATATAATTGAGCGAAGAACCGATGCTAATTGGATGCGGATTTGTTTCTGATGGTGTGGTTCGAATATTGAAATAATACGGTTGATTGTTTCAGGTGCATCCAATGTATGAAGGGTCGAAAGAACAAGGTGACCTGTTTCTGCTGCCAGAAGTGCAGTTTCGATCGTTTCCTTATCTCGCATTTCTCCCACCAGGATCACGTCCGGATCCTCACGAAGTGAAGCTCTTAACGCATGAGCAAAACTATTTGTATCCTGGCCGATTTCACGTTGGTTAACAATACTCTTTTTATCTCTGTGTAAATATTCGATTGGATCTTCGATTGTGATAATATGTTCTACACGATACGTATTAATGTGATCGATCATTGCAGCAAGAGAGGTTGATTTACCACTTCCAGTCGTACCTGTGACCAGAACCATTCCTCTTCGTTCCTGGGAAATCCGTTCAAGCACTATCGGTAAGTTTAAGTCTGCTATACTTTTAACCTGTGTCGGGATGACCCTCATAACGATTCCCACTGCTCCACGTTGTAGAAATACATTACACCTGAAACGTCCCAAACCTGCCACACTGTAGGCCATGTCAAGTTCATGTTCTTTTTTAAAGCGTTCCTTCTGTGCTTCGTTCATCATGGAAAATGCCATTGCTATCGTATTTTCCTGCATCAGACGTTTTAACTCCACCAATGGGTGAAGATGACCGTCTATCCGTAGTACTGGGTGGTTTCCTACTTTCAAGTGCAAATCCGATGCACCTCGTTCTACTGAAATCTTTAATAGATCATCGATATTCATCTGAGACTCCTTGACCATATAATTATATAGTTTTTTTAAAAAATATCAAGATTTTTTTAAGTCATAACAATTATTGGTTTCAATTTTTTATCATCTTGACAGTAGAATAAAAAACTTATATCATTCACTTTGATAGAAAAAACAGGATAAATCATGCACACCAAAAATGAAAGTATATTCATATTTGCATTTGTTATTGTGATCATCATAATAGTTGTTTTTTTTGTTTATCAGGTAATGGAAAGGCGGAAACGTAAAGATATCCAGGCCCGATTCAGAGATTTCAGTCAGAATTTTAAAGTATCAAAAAAAAATGTCCGTACCGTTCCAAGGGTTTTAGTACCCCCTCAACTGGAAGTAGTTCTTACTTTTACCGATGATGCATATTTCGGTCTTAAAGCGTATGCCACAGATATTTCACTCTCCGGGTTTTCCGTGAGACCTGATTTCCCTTTAAAAAAACTTCCTCTTGATCTAATAACAAAAAATGTGCTCGTTGCAACTCCTGTTAATACATTTGTTATAAAAGAGATGAAAACCATTCGAATCGATCACCATGTCGATCGAAGACTCCTTGCTTTTCATATTCTTAAAATCGATGAAGATCAGTTTGTCATTCTTAAGCAATTTATGAATTATCTCGATGAATTTTTAAAAAAGAGAGATGATGAAAATCCCCGGTAAAGCTAAAATGAATGATGGAAGAAATATAGAAACGACTAAAATCATAGATACGAGTTCCATCCAATTTCCATCTATGGATTTTTTTATTCGAATTTTTGCCGATAAAATCTTTCTTGTAGGTGGAACCATTCGTGATTATTTACTCTATAATACAATGGAGGAAAATAAGGATATCGATCTCATTGTGATCGACCACTCATACGAAGAAATCGAAAATAAATTAAAACCCTTTGGTAAAACAAATACAGTCGGAAAGAGTTTTGCTGTTGTAAAATTTAGTATGGATCAGGTTACATTTGATATCTCTGTTCCTCGTACAGATAAAATAAAGGATCAGGCTCTTCACGGGCATAAAAATTTCATCATCGATTATGGCCCACATATAACGCTTGAAGAGGATTTACAGCGGAGGGATTTTACTTGTAATTCTATTGCCATGAGATTGATTGATAGATCTATCGTAGACCCTTTTGATGGGCTTACTGCCATTAGAGAAAAGAAAATCATTATGACCGGACCTCAGACGTTTGCAGATGATCCCCTTCGTGTTCTTCGTGCTGCAAGGTTTGCGTCTGTGCATCAGTTCACTATTGATGAATCCATATATATATGTGCCAAGGATGTTCCACTTCATGAGTTAAGTAAAGAACGTATAGTCGATGAACTTTTCAGGCTTCTTCTCGAATCTCCCCAGCCTTCCATCGGTTTGAATCAATACTTTAAACTCACCATCCTTGAAAAACTCTTTCCCACATTATATTTATCTACCCTAACCATCCAGGATTCTTTATTCCATCCTGAAAAAGATGAATACGGTCATCATACTGTATGGCATCACACTTTATTGGTTCTCGATATTGCCCGGAAATGTTGCCGTCTCTTCAATCTCGATGAAGAGCAGTCCCTTGCGCTTCTTCTCGGTGCTTTATTTCATGATTTAGGTAAAGCAACTACTACCCGTTGGGAATTTAAACGAGGGCGCATGACTATTACTTCCACGTACCATGATACTCGCGGGGCAGACATGACCCTTGAGTTATTAACCGATTTGAAAATAGAAACTCGTAAAAACTTCCCTCTTAAACAGACTGTTTTCAATCTTGTAAAAAATCATCTTCGGTTATATGAATTGTATCGGAATCGTGATGAAATAGGATTTAAAGCCATTTCCAGACTTGTAAAAGATATGGAAGATCAGGACTTTTTGTTAATGTTACTTGATTTTGCAGACCGGCAATCTCGTGAACCCAGTCCCCTTGATTTTAATAGTCTCGATGATATCGCCAATTGGTTTGTTCAGCAGAAGCAAATCTATAATATTAATAAGGAAACCATAAAGCCCTTGATATTAGGCCGGGATTTAATACCTCTTGGAGTTTCCCCCGGCCTTCAAATGGGGCAGTATTTGAAGCAATTATATGAATTGCAGTTAGATGGCGCCTTTGAAACTAAAGAAGAAGGATTATCTATTTTTGCCAATATACGAAACCAGTAAATATTCTCTATATTGATTTAGGCAGTAATGATTAGAGTTTAGAGCGGATATCTTCCAGTTTTCTTCTTTTTTGTTCTATTTTAGTTTTAATTAGATCGATTCGGTCCCAATAGTGGTTTTTTATTTCTTGTTCACGGTTACCAGGTCTAACGTTATTCAGTTTAATATTAAGTTCTTCCAGGATATTTTCATCATGGCTAATTGACTCTTCCAGTCTTTCTATCGTTTCTTGCATACGTTCTTGCCATTCCTTGTGTCGTTGTGTTCTTTCCATATCTCTTTCTTCGAAGAAACGAGTGCGGTTTTCGAAGAAGCCCTGGACAGCAGAGTTAAAACGTTCCCATATTTCTCCCATTTTTTCTTTAGGAACAGGGCCGATCTTTTTCCATTCTGATTGTAGGTATTTCAGGTGTTCTCCCGTATTTTTCCAATCAGTTGAATAGATTAGGTGTTCTGCTTCAGTGCATAATTTTTCTTTTTTTGACAGATTGGCTAATTTTTCACGATCCATATCTGCAAAGAATTTTTTGCGATTATCCCAAAAGGTTTGTTTTGCGTTATTGAATCGTTTCCAAATGGAATCCGCATCTTCTTTTGGAACAGGTCCCAGTTTTTTCCATTCTTCGTCAAGGTGTTTCAGTTTTTCCGCAGTCGATTTCCAATCCGTTGAATTCGAAAGTTTTTCTGCTTCCATGCACAGGTTTTCTTTTGCAGTTAGGTTTGTTTGTCTTTCGTTTTCCATTTCGTCGAAGTATCGTGAGCGGTTATCGAAAAAGATTTGTTTTGTATTATAGAAGCGGTTCCACAGTTCGTCCATTTTTTCTTTAGCAACCGGACCGATTCGTTTCCATTCTTCATCTAGTTTTTTCAGTTTTTCAGGAGTACCTTTCCAGTCAGTTGATAAGCTTAGTGTTTCTGCTTCACGGATCAGGTTTTCTTTTAAAGCCAGGTTTTTATCAAGGAAAATTAATGTTATTTCTTCCAATTTTTTTATTTTTGAAATAAGTGAATCGAAATCTCCCAGAGCATCTGCCGTCGGTACGGATTCCAGCATTTGACGAATTTTTCCTAGGAATTTTGCTTTATTTGAATCATTATCGAAATCGTGTTTAAGAGAATCGTATTTTTTTTCAAGGTTTTTAAATTTCAGGATGAAATAGTTTAGGGCAGCATCTTTGTTATTCCCTTTCATTTTACCAATAGCACGTCCTTTAAAAAAGGTCCCGTCTTTTTGGTGGATATTTCCATCGTTGTCTATGTAGCCGTATTCTTCGCCTTTAAGAAGAAAGCCGTCTTTATTTTGTTTTTGGTTTTTCTCATCCCCATGGCTAATTGATTCGCCATTGGAAAAGAAACCCTCATTGTTTTTGATATCCGTATCAGTCATCGCATATCCTTTAATAATGGGTTTTTAGCTTAGTTATGCCGCCATATTCAAGTTTTGTACACAATATATTACTCCATTGGAAATTCAATTTCAATATTTTTTTATAGGAAAATCATTTTATGGAGTGGGGGTAAGGAGATAAGAATTGATGATATGTAAATGGGATTGATAAAATAAAGAGTTAAATTAATCAGAAGTTTTGGGAAGGTCCGGGAAACCCCTTTTTCAAAAGGGTTTCCCGGTCGTCGAAGACAGTGTTTTAATTAAATATACAGAGAAATGAGAAGGAGTGAAATAGGATATTTTTTAGATTTTTATTTCACATCTGCAACATGTAATTCCCATTCTTCTTTATCTTCGTTCTCAACAAGCCAGTAGAATTTATTATTCCAGATTGTATACATGCGTGCGTCCCAGTAATTAACCCAGGGAATATAAGTTTTTTTAATATTTTTTCCTTGCCAGTCGCAAATTATAACTTCTCTGTTATTACCTATTTTTTTGTAGGTCAGGAAATAGAGTTTATTTTTCCCAACGTAGAACCGGAAGAATGCCGGAAAAAATTCAGGTTCATCGTAATAGAATTGGCTATTAAATGAATTTGTTTTTCCTGAATTTTTAAGTGTTCCGAAGAATTCCGCCGCATAATCATCAGTTACTTCGATTTTTTCAGATTCCAATCTTACCTGGTAAAGCCGATCGCCATTCAAATTATGAACTTGAACAAATAATCCCCGATCAGAATCGCAAATGAATATCCGGTTCTCAAATATGCAAACGTTATGTTCAGGTTTTATAAGTGTTAGAGGTCTTCGACTCCCTTTCCAGCGTATTGGGAGGGTCTCCCAATAATATAATAATTTCTCGTATTTCATTTTTTTATCAGCAGAATAGGTATAAAGAGAAATATCATAAGAAGAACCTTCTGTAGGTGATTTTCTTGATTGATTCATACATAAAAATTTATTTTCCACCGGTCTTATAAATGATGTCCTGGCTATAGGGGTTTTGAATTCTTTTAAAAATTTTCCTTCACGTGTAAAATATAAGTTTTTCCCCATACAATAGACGAAGATGTTTTCGGGTGAGGTCCAAACATAGGCTAAACCGAATGCTTCCCCTGGTCCTTCGCCACGTTTAAATATCTGTTTTTCGTATTTGAAATTTTTCATTGAATACAAATGAAGTTGGAAGGTTTTGTCTGCGATAAGGAGTTGTCGGTCATCTATGACAATATAATCCGGTTTGGATACTTCAGGTAGAACAGCCAGTTTTACCCCGGTTAGCCAACTTCCTGTTGAACCAATGATAATAAAAAAAATGAGTAATATCTTTATTTTCATCAATTTCTCTTTTTCTCATCCTCCGGGAATAAAGTAACATATGATCTATTATCCCCGGAGTCTGAATTGAAATTATTCTACAGGTTCTGAGCCGATCTTACATACATATGTGTTATTATACAATTCAGAACAGTGGCAGGTGATTCCATCTGAACAATTCTCAGAAGCAGATGTACATTGCTTGTTCCAATCACATGTTAACCAGGCAGCTTCAGCTTTGTGCAGAAACAATTCGTAAGATGAAAAAGCGAACACAAATAGAATGAAGCTGATAAATAGAAACTTAAGAATTTTTTTGATCATTTGATTTTTTCTCCTTTTGATTTTTATACAATGTATGATTCGGAGGTCAAAATTGAGAATTCCATTTTGGTCACTTTAAATATGTTACTCAACTTCAATTTATCCTCCTGCATATATTAAAATAAATAGTATCATTATGAGAAAAAGATGTCAATTTAAAAAGTTGAAAGTTATCCTGGGAAAAAGAAATGAATACAATTGACAGTTGATTCTTGTTTCAATCGCTGATAATTAGGATATCTCGATTGCGTGTGCAATCCAGTGTTGGTGTTAGTGTTAGTCATTTGGAATGCCTTTCAGGCATGAATAAAAAGCGAGAAGCGCTCCAAATCAGCTCATCCTCTTAACTTCTTCACTTCTTAACTTCTATCTTTTCGGTCACTCATAGTTAGGATAAATTCGGTTGCCGGATGCCGGTTTCCAGTTTTCGGTAGCTGGCGTTAATTGATAATATGCCACGCTCTATTTCAAGATTTCCAGCATAAAAAACTCTTTATTTTATTCCAATGTTAAAAAGAATGGAGGCAAATTAAATCTACTGCTTTTAACTGGTCACCGAGAGCACTGATAGTTAGGATACAAACGAAACTATCAAGTCGAAATTGACGCGCATCCTTATTAGTTTCAATCACTGATAATTAGTATATTTCGATTGAATGTGCAATCAAGTGTTAGTGCTGGTGTTAGTGTTAGTCAATGGAATGCCTTTCAGGCTTTGATAAAAGGCGCGAAGCGCTTCAAATCCGCTTATCTTCTGCTCTTCTTCTCTTCTTACCTTCCATCTTTTCGGTCACTCATAGTTAGGATATAAACCAAATCAGTATAAACCAACAATAGAAGATACTGTGTTTCAATCACTCATAGTTAGGATATAAACAAAAAGCCTTTTTTAGTATGTCCTCAATATGCAGGTTTCAATCACTCATAGTTAGGATATAAACCCGGGGTCTTGAAAAATCAAACCCCGAATATATTGGTTTCAATCACTGATAGTTAGGATATAAACGATATAGTATCGAATGCAATATTGATACCCGCCGCGTGTTTCAATCACTGATAGTTAGGATATAAACCCATAATCTGTTGATATAACGAGCATTTTACTTTTTTGCTAATCAGTCAAAGATCAACAGAATAAAATATGTTACTCCCAATTATCCATATTTGCAAGCCTTTTTGAGATTTTTTATTATTTTGTCGACCCCCCGGGTTTTTTACACTACCTGAGGTCGACAAAAAATAATTCCATGAAAAATTATTCGCTTAGCGAAAATTATTAAAAAATCTAACATAAATTAATGAACCTTTTATAATCATTCTTTTCAAAAGGTTTCCGAATAATAGAGCCTATCCACTACTCACTCTGAATTCCCTCTCCTTCCTTCAGAAATCGGTTATTCTCTCTCTTAACTCAGTTAACTCTCCTTTGAACGAAACAACCTTCACTCAGAGGGAAGATGTCTTCTCTCTGAACTCAATTAACTTCCCTTTGAATGACACTGTCTTCTATAAATGAGAGACTCACTTCCCTTTGAATGACACTGTCCTCTATAAATGAGAGACTCACTTCCCTCTGAATGACACTGTCTTCACTAAATCAGAGACTCACTTCCTTCTGAATGACATTACCTTCATTAAAAGATAGACTCACTTCCCTCTGAATAACACTGTCTTCATAAAAAGAGAGATTCACTTCCCTCTGAATAAAACTGTCTTCACTAAATCAGAGACTCACTTCCTTCTGAATGACATTACCTTCATTAAAAGATAGACTCACTTCCCGCTGAATAACACTGTCTTCACTAAATCAGAGACTTACTCCCTTCTGGATGAAACTGTCTTCATTAAAATATAGACTAATTTCTCTCCGAATGACACTTTTCTCATTAAGAATAGAGACATAATTCCTTCTGAATGAGACTGTCCTCATTAAAAGAGAGATTAGCTTCCCTTTGAACGACAATGTCCTATTTAAAAGAGAGGCTAACTTCCTTCTGAGTGAGACCATCTTCGCAAAAAGTGAAGCTCACTTCATTAAATGTGAGAATAGTCTATTAAAAAGGTTGAAAAAGTAGTTGTGTAATGATTCAGACAAAATTGGAATTATCCCGATTGATTAGGAAAAACAAAAGATATAAATTTCATGAACATCATTGCGCTTGACTTTTTTTTATGGTTGGAAGTAAAATCTATTAATGAGAAGTTTTTTTCTCTTTATGGATTTTCTCTTCTTTATTTTTTAGTTTGTCCAATTCACGGTGAACCTAGACACAAAGCCATTCATCCTAGTTCGTTAAAAAAATTAATACTTGTCTTTTCCGGGAATCGATTG